>JBBSMH010000056.1:0-9851 GCA_038233275.1 Sphingomonadales bacterium
ATTTCGGGAGGATAGGCTATGCGCCGAAAATTCCAAGCCGCAGAGCAACGAGCGGGCTCATCCGGTCGCCCAGCATGACCGGCAGATCACGCTCCAGGGCGCGGCGTGCGAGACCGTCGAGCACCGCGAGCGGCCTCATCGCACGGTCAAGGCTGGCCGCGCGATCCGGCAAGGTGCGCGCCTTCGCAAGCGCCGCAGCGGCGAGCGGGGGTGTGCTCGAATTTTGTGCGAGATCGACCAGCGACCATCGTGTGGCCGCCAGTGTGATTTCTTCCGGCTTCGAGCAGCTCTCGGCTCGATGCGCCAGCGCCTCCATCGCCCGAGCCCGGCCCTCACCCAACCCCGAGTCGGCCGTACCCTGGGTGTTTTCGTCAACCAGCATCGTTTCCCACCCGTCGATGAGTTGGACCAGATCCTGTGACTTACCATCCCATGCCTGCGCGATAGAATCGAGAACCACGTCGCCAACCGGCCATTGCTGGGCAGGCTCGCGCATCCGGTCCCTCCACCACGCCAGCCGCATCTGACCGAGGAGGATTTCACGAGTCGCGGAAACGATCCGGGCGAGCCGCGCATCGAGCGCGAAAAGGCTTGCGAACAGCGTCCGGTCGCGCCGCCTGGCAAAGGTTAAGGCGAGGCGCGTCGTTTCTGGAAGCTCTTGGCTGATGGCCTCGGTCACGCAAGCGTGAAGACCCGAGGCGTTCTGCCGAGTCAACCTCTCCTCTCGTCAAGTCCGAATGCGAAATCCAGAGGTTAACGGGGGCAGCGCGGTAACATTGGATTAACCGCGACGATTGGCAATCGGGTAACAGCTGCGGGTTAAGGCAGGCTTGCACCAATCCACGAGGGACGGCGATGGTCAAGTTTGCACACTGCCTCAAGCGGCTTCAAGGATGCACCAGCGGCAACGCGATGATGCTGTTCGCGCTGGGCGCCCCGATGCTGATGGGCGGCGCCGGCTTCGCGGTCGACACGGCGCAATGGTATCTGTGGCAGCGCGAGCTGCAGCACGCGGTAGATCAGGCGGCGATCGCGGCGGCCTGGGCCCGCACCGAGCCCGCGGCGGCCAATTCCTACCAGACTCGCGGAGCACAGGAATACAACGCCAATCTCGCGCTGTTGAGCGGGGTCGCAACCAATCCCACAATCAACCTCGTCAATTATGGCACCGGCACCAACAACAGCGTGACGGTGAGCGCGAGCGCGACGCGCAGCCTTCCCTTCTCGCAGCTCATCATGGGCAATTCGGTGACGGTTTCCGCCAGCGCCCAAGCGACGTTCGAAGCACAGACGAACTACAGCACTTGTCTCTTGGCGCTCGATCCCACCGGTTCGAATTCCTTTATCCTCGGTGGTACCGCTTCCGGGAATGTGACTTGCGGCTTCGGCGCGATTTCCACCGCCTCCTCGGCGATGAAGAAGAACGGCAACACCACCGCGCAGGGGGGGTACCTCGTCGCAGGCGGGGGGATCGATTCGGGCTTCGCATCGAACGGCGCGATCAACGACTACGTGGCCAATCTCAAGGACCCCTATGCCGGCCTGACCCCTCCGACAAGTGCGACGGGGCGTACTTATAGCTGCCCCACCAACAGCGGCGGTACGGGGGGGACATCGACCGCAGACGTGACCACGACGACCACGATCACCTATTCCTACTGGCAGGGAAAGAACCAGAACGACGCCGATACGCAGGTGACATATTCCGGCGGCAAGTCAGGCTCGACCTCTTCCTCGACGCAGACCGGTAAATCTGTGTCAAGCAGCTCAAGCAACGGGGTGCAGAGCACGACTACGCAAAGTCAGTGGACGGGCGAGAGTTGGCCGGTGGCCGGCAGCCGCAACGACGAAATCTACGAAAAAAAGACCACCACCACCCAGGTGACATATAGTAACGTCCAGCACCCCACGGGAACGGCCCCCAATACCACCGCCATGATGCCGGGAACCTACGCCAATATAGAAATCACCTGCGACACGCATTTCTCCCCTGGCGTTTACGTTGTCACCGGCAACCTCGATCTCGGGAAGGGAAGCAAAGTTACAGGGTCTGACGTGATGTTCGTGATTACCGGCTCGGGCACGGAAAAGGTCCACCTCAACGCGGATTCGAATGTGGCGCTTAGCGGGATTTCTACGGCGACGCTGCAGAACAATTACGGACTTTCCGCAGAAGCGGCCGCCAAGCTCAACGGCATGTTGATCTACGACCCCGTCTCCACCGCCCCGTTCCGCCTCAACGGGTCTGCCTCGCTCGGCCTCAACGGCATCGTCTACGCGCCCAAGCGCGATGGCAAGTTCAACGGTAATTCCACCATCGGCGGTTCCTGCATGATCCTGGCGCTGAAAACCATGGAGTTTACCGGCACGAACGATCTCAACAGCTTCTGCCTTCCCACCGGAGTGGGGGGCATCGACATCGGGGGCACCACCGCGCAAGTGAGGCTGGTCGCATGATCGGCCAACTTGCCCGGATGCTGCGCGACAAGCGCGGCACGGTCGTCATCGAGACGGCGATCGTCGCGCCCGTTCTGATCCTGTTGGCGATCGGCGCGTTCGAGGCAAGCCGCATGGTTTCGCGCCAGTTCGAGCTGCAATATTCGATCGACGAGGCGGCGCAGATCGCGCTCGCCGCAGCGCCCGGCAGTGCCGATGAGCAGGCGACCGTCGAAGACGTCATCGAGGCCTCCACCGGTCTCGCCGATGCGAATGTTGAGCTGGCCGCGAAATTCCGCTGCGGCACGACCGCCACGATGGTGGACGACCCTGCGAGCTGCGGCGCGACGCCTTATGCCAGCTTCCTTCGGATCACGCTGTCGGACACCTATACACCGATCTGGACGCAGATCGCGTTCGGCTCACCGGTCACCTACAGCGTCGTGCGCACGGTGCAGATCGGATGAGCCGCATGCGAAACAAAATCGTTACCGACAATTCCGGCGCGACCATCGTCGAATTCGCGATTTTTGCGCCGATCATCATCGGCCTGATGCTGGGCGTGCTGCAGATCGGTTTGGGAATGCAGTCGTACAGCGCGATGCGCGGGGTCGCCTCCGACAGTGCGCGCTATGCGACAATCGAGTATCAGAAGGAAGTGGTAGTCGCCAATTCCGCTATCGAAACCTGGGCAGAGTCGCGCGCTGCGGGGGCGCCCTATCTGCTGCAGAGCAATTTCAATGCGGCAGTGAGCGATGCCGGAACGCAACGGGTGGACGGGGCGACCGAGAAAACGATCACGGTCACCTACACCCCGCAGTTGATCCTGCCGTTCATGGGCTGGGTCAATCCGACGCTGACCTTCAGCCGGCCGATCTTCCTCCTGCAGCCTTAATCGACGTAGCAAACCTTCTTCGCCGCCGCGACAATCCGCCCGGCGTCGATCAGCGCGAGCTTTTCCAAATTGGCGGCATAAGGCAGCGGCACCTCCTCGTTGCATACCCGCAGGACGGGGGCATCGAGGTGGTCGACACCTTCCTCCATGCAGATCGCGATCACTTCGGACGCGATCGAACAGGTGGGCCAGCCTTCCTCCGCGATGACCAGGCGATTGGTCTTGGCCAGGCTGTCGAGGATCGCCTGCCTGTCCAGCGGACGAAGCGTGCGCAGATCGATGACCTCCGCTTCAATCCCCTCACCCGCCAGCGTATCAGCGGCTTCAAGCGCAAAGCCGACGCCGATGGAATAGCTGACGATAGTGACGTCGGTTCCCTCGCGTACGATCCGCGCCTTGCCGATGGGCAGAAGATGGTCGTCGAGCTCGGGCAGTTCGAAACTACGGCCGTAAACCAGCTCGTTTTCGAGAAAGACCACCGGGTCATCGGTCCGGATGGCGGCTTTCATCAAGCCCTTGGCATCGGATGAATCGTACGGCGCAATGACGATCAGGCCGGGCACGCTGGCATACCACGGGCCGTAGTTCTGGCTGTGCTGCGCGCCGACGCGACTTGCCGCACCGTTGGGCCCCCGGAACACCACCGGACAGCGCATCTGGCCGCCGGACATATAATTGGTCTTGGCGGCGGAATTGACGATGTGGTCGATCGCCTGCATCGCGAAATTGAATGTCATGAACTCAACGATCGGCCGCAGCCCTCCCATCGCTGCGCCCGTACCGACGCCGGCAAAGCCGTATTCGGTGATCGGCGTATCGATGACGCGCTTGGGCCCGAACTCTTCGAGCAGGCCTTGGGTCACCTTGTAAGCGCCCTGATACTCGGCGACCTCTTCGCCCATGACGAACACGCGCTCGTCGCGGCGCATTTCCTCGGCCATGGCATCGCGCAGCGCCTCGCGCACGGAGACTCTCGCCATGTTGGTTCCGTCCGGGATCTGGGGATCGGACTTGGGTTGCGATTTCGTCTCATTGGGCGTGATCGAACCGTCCTCGTCGTCCCGCCCCACGTCCTTGCCCTCGCCCGGCACATCGTCCTTTTCCGCCTTTTCCGGGGCCGGAAGGTCGGAAGCGTCCTCCCCCTCCCCTGCCAGCATGGCGATCACCGTGCCCACGGGTACATTCTCGGTGCCTTCCTCGACCAGAATCTTGCCGAGCGTTCCCTCGTCGATCGCCTCGAATTCCATCGTCGCCTTGTCGGTTTCGATTTCGGCGATGATGTCGCCGGGTTTGATCGAATCGCCTTCGGACTTCAGCCACTTGGCGAGCGTCCCTTCCTCCATGGTGGGGGAGAGCGCGGGCATCTTGAGCTCGATCGCCATCAGTCGCTGACCGTTTGCTGATGTTGGATGAGGTGCCATCCGGAGTCGCCGCCGCGATAAGTGCTCGAGCTGAAACAGGCGTATGCGGGATCGGCGCCGCGCCGACCGGCGGCCCGATAGGCGAGCACGGCGATGTCCTTGCCGAAACGGGCGAGACGGCGGTCGCTCATTTCGACCGAATCCCAGCGCGGCGCATCGGCCAGGGCGCGCATCGCGGACTCGCGGTCGAGCGTGCCGATGCCGGGAAAGACCATCAGGCAATCCGGCGCGACGAGTTCGTCGTAGGCGTCCGAGGCTTCAAGCCAAAGCCGTTCCTCGGCATGCCACAGATTGTCGTCGGTGATCGCCATATCAGTAGCTCTCCACTAGAACGTCGGTGTAGAGTTCGCTGGGCTCGGGTTCGGGGGAGCTCTCAGCGAAATCGGCGGCTTCGCTGACGACCTTGCGAATGTCCTTGTCGATGGCCTTGAGCTCGTCCTCGGTCTTGCCCTTCTCCATCAGGGTCTTCTTGAGACCCTCGATCGGGTCCTTGGTGTCGCGAAATTCCTGAACTTCCTCGCGCGTGCGGTATTTGGCCGGATCGGACATCGAATGGCCGCGATAGCGATAGGTGTTGCATTCCATCAGCACCGGTCCCTTGCCCTCGCGTACATGCTTGAAGGCGAGTTCCGCCGCCTGGCGTACTTCCAGAACGTCCATGCCGTTCACATCCATTCCGGGTATCCGAAAAGCGGTGCCGCGGCGGAAGAACTCGATCTCTGCGCTGGAGCGGGCGGTGCTGGTTCCCATCGCGTATTGGTTGTTCTCGACCACAAAGACGATCGGAAGCCCCCACAGGCTGGCCATGTTCATCGTCTCGTAGACCTGGCCCTGATTGGCGGCCCCATCGCCGAAATAGGCGAGGCACAGACCGCCATCCTCATTGTATTTGTGCGCCAGCGCCAGCCCTCCCCCGAGCGCCACCTGCGCCCCGACGATGCCGTGCCCGCCGTAGAATTTGTGGCTTGTGCTGAACATGTGCATCGAGCCGCCCTTGCCCTTGGAAATGCCGGCTTCGCGCCCCGTCAGCTCGGCCATGATGACTTTGGGGTCGATGCCATAGGCCAGCATGTGGCCGTGATCGCGATAGCCGGTGATGACGCTGTCCTTGTCGCCGTCGAGCGCGCTCTGCAGGCCGATCGCCACCGCCTCCTGGCCGATGTAGAGGTGGCAGAAGCCGCCGATCAGGCCGAGGCCGTAAAGCTGACCGGCCTTCTCCTCGAACCGGCGGATAAGCAGCATCTGCTCGTAGAAATGCAGCATCTGATCGTCGCTCGCGGCGTAGCGTGGCTGCTTTTCGAACGATTCCTGCAGGCTGTGGAGCGCGAAGTCCCGGTTCGCTTCGGCCTTGGCCTTCCCGGTGGGCGCCTTGTTTTTCGATGCGGGTTTGCTGGTCGCAGGCTTTTTGGCCAAGGGAGACGGTCCTTCGTGAGACTGTGAAGTGCGTGGGGGCCTATAGGCACAAGCCCCGCGCCCGCGCAACGGTTCCGCAAGGGTAAGCCAAGCCGCCGTAGCGGCAAATTCAGTCTTCGAGCTGGATGACGATTTCGTCTTGATGCATCACACCGAGCTGGCTGCGCAGCAGCTCGCCAACCATGTCGGGATCGGCATGCGCCGGATCGACCAGCGCCACCTTGTTGCGCAATTCGTCCCGGCTCTCGATAAGTTCGACGAGTTGGGCGCGCCGTTCATCGCGCAGCCGAAGGTTCTCGCTCCAAGCGAGCAGACCCGACGGACCGGCAATCGCCAGACCGCCCATCAGCAAGAGGCAGGCGAGCGCGAGCGGTTGCGCCGCGCCGCCTCTCGCCCGCTTCTTGCCGAATTTTCCGAGACCCATTCCCATATCCGCACAGAATCATAGTTAACTCACGCACGCAAGTGAATTTCGCCGCTCGCTAATAGGAACGCGGCAGACCGAGCACGTGCTCGGCGAGGTAGCTCAGGATCAAATTGGTCGAGATCGGCGCGACAGTATAAAGCCTCGCCTCCCGGAACTTGCGCTCGACGTCGTATTCCTCGGCGAAACCGAAGCCGCCGTGCGTCTGCACGCACATGTCGGCCGCGGCCCAGCTCGCCTCACTGGCCAGCAGTTTGGCCATATTGGCCTCTGCACCCGCGTTGCCGCCGTGGTCGTAAACCCGCGCGGCGTGGTGGACCATCAACTCGGCCGCGCGCATCTGCGCGTAGCAGCGGCTTATGGGAAATTGGACGCCCTGGTTCCTGCCGATCGGCGCCCCGAACACTTCCCGCTCATTTGCATAGTCGCGCGCCTTTTGGATGAACCATTTGGCATCGCCGATACACTCGGCGGCAATCAGGATGCGCTCGGCGTTCATCCCTGAAAGTATGTAGCGGAAACCCTGCCCTTCCTCGCCGATCAGCGCGGAGACTGGCACGCGCAGATCCTCGAAGAAGACTTCGCAGGTCGAATGGTTCATCATCGTGCGGATGGGCTTGATCGTTATGCCCTTGCCCACTGCCTCGCGCATATCGACCAGCAGCAGCGAGAGGCCTTCGGTCTTCTTTTCCACCTGGCCGCGCGGGGTCGTCCGCACGAGTAGCGCCATCAGGTCCGAATGCTCGGCGCGACTTGTCCAGATTTTCTGACCATTGACGACATAGTCATCGCCAACGCGAATGGCGGTGGTGCGCAGCGACAAAGTATCGGTGCCGCTGGCCGGCTCAGAAACCCCGAACGCCTGCAGTCGAAGCTCGCCGCGCGCGATGGCGGGGAGATAGGTCTGCTTCTGCTCCTCGCTGCCGTGACGCAGGAGCGTATTCATGACATACATCTGCGCATGCGCGGCGCCGCCATTGGCACCCGACGCCTGGATCTCCTCCAGGATCACCGCAGCCGAATCGAGTTTCAGTCCGCTGCCCCCGTATTCCTGTGGGATCAGGGCGGCGAGGAATCCGGCTTCGGTCAGAGCATCGACGAATTCGCCCGGGTATTGCCGATCGCGATCCTTGCCGCGCCAGTATTCTCCGGGAAACTGCTCGCACAGCGCTCGGACGGCGCGGCGGATTTCCGCGTGTTCCGGCGTGTCGAGATCGTTCATTTCACCCATGCGCCGAAAGCCATGCCAAGCCGCTTGGCCCGCGGCAATGAGGAATGTCCTGGCACGCGGAACCGGACATGGCCCACCGCCGTTAATCTTGACAAAACCCCTCGCGTCGCGCTAGATAGTTGCGTTTGAAACTATCCCCTCCATGTGCCGAGGAAGACAATGTCCGATCTGTTCGAAAATCCCGCCGGCCTCGATGGCTTCGAATTCGTCGAATTCTGTGCGCCCGAGAAGGGCACGCTTGAACCGGTGTTCGAGGCGATGGGCTTCACTCACGTCGCCAACCACCGCTCGAAGGACGTCCAGTTGTGGCGCCAGGGCGGGATCAATTTGATCACCAATTACGAGCCGCATAGCGCCGCCTGGTATTTCGCGCGCGAGCACGGTCCGTCGGCCTGCGGCATGGCTTTCCGGGTCCGCGATGCACAGACCGCCTGGGACCATTTGATGGAAGCGGGGGCGCAGCCGGTCGAGACCGAAGCAGGCCCGATGGAGCTCAACATCCCTGCGATCAAGGGTATCGGCGGCGCCAATCTCTATCTCATCGACCGCTACGACAGCGGCAATGGCGAACTGTCGATCTACGACATCGACTTCGAATATCTCGACGGTGTGGCTCGACATCCGGTGGGCGCCGGTTTCAAGCTGATCGATCACCTCACACACAACGTCTACAATGGCCGCATGGCCTATTGGGCCGATTATTACGAGAAGCTGTTCAATTTCCGCGAAATCCGCTTCTTCGACATCAAGGGCGAATACACCGGGCTGACCTCCAAGGCGCTGTCCGCGCCCGACGGGAAGTTCCGCATTCCGTTGAATGAAGAAGGCGAAAGCGGCAAGGGCCAGATCGAGGAATTCCTGAGAGAATTCAACGGCGAGGGCATTCAGCACATCGCGTTGATCTGCGACGATCTGGTCGGTTGCTGGGACAGGCTCAAGGACTTCGGCGTGCCCTTCATGACTGCGCCGCCCGAGACCTATTACGAGATGCTGCCCGAACGCCTGCCTGGACACGGCGAGGACGTCGATGCGCTCAAGGCACGCGGAATCCTCCTCGACGGAACAACAGAAGGCGGACAACCTCGGCTGCTGCTGCAGATCTTTGCCGAAGCGCAAGTCGGGCCGGTGTTCTTCGAGTTCATCCAGCGAAAAGGTGATGAGGGCTTCGGCGAGGGCAATTTCAAGGCATTGTTCGAAAGCATGGAGCGCGACCAGATCAAGCGCGGCGCGCTCAAGGTCGAAGACCGCGAAGCGGAGCCCGCCGAATGAACGATACCAGCAAGCATCCGGTAAAGCTGGGCGGCGTCCACCATGCCGCCTACCGCTGCAAGGACGCGAAAGAGACTGTCGAATGGTACGGCAAGGTGCTGGGCATGGAGTATACCACCGCTATCGCCGAGGACCATGTCCCCTCCACCGGCGAAAATGATCCCTATATGCATGTCTTCCTCGACGCGGGTAATGGCAATATCCTCGCCTTCTTCGAGCTTCCCAATCAGAAGGACATGGGCCGCGACGAGAACACACCCGCCTGGGTCCAGCATCTCGCGTTGAAAGTCGGCAGCGAGGAAGAGCTTCGCGCTGCAAAGGAACACATCGAAGGATTGGGCATCGACGTGCTGGGCCCCACTCACCACGGCATCTTCAAGTCGATCTATTTCTTTGATCCCAACGGCCACCGCGTCGAACTCGTCGCCGATATCGGCACCGACGAACATTATGCCGAGCTGAAACGGGTCGCGCCGATGATGCTCGACGAATGGAGCCAAACAAAGAAAGCCCCGCGGCACGCCGACTGGCTGCACGAGATCGCGCGGTCCGAGCATGGGTCCGGCCCCAGCCCGGATGCCTAACCGGAACTTGGCCGCTACCTTCCCGTTGATTCGCTGAAGCGAGGGGATTCATGCAGGCCGAACCAAGCTCGCGTTCCCCTATGTGACCCACACCTTCAAGGAGAAGGTGCCGCTGGCGGACGCCGAAGGCGATGCGATCGGTTAAATGGTGCGCCCGACAGGATTCGAACCTGTGGCC
>JBBSMH010000057.1:0-9760 GCA_038233275.1 Sphingomonadales bacterium
CGCGAGGCCAGCCGCAATCGGGTGCAGATTTCATGCGCCACGCCCACGCGGATGAAATATTCGCCCGAGCCGGTCGCCGAGACCGCGCAAGAGCGGTTGTCGGCGTAGTTGCCCGCGCCGATCACCGGGCTGTCGCCGATGCGGTTCCAGCGCTTGCCGGTCATGCCGCCGGTTGAAGTGCCCGCCGCGAGATTGCCCGCCTGGTCGAGCGCGACCGCCCCCACCGTGCCAAACTTGCTGTCAACGTCGAGCGCCGAAACCTGCTGCGCTTTCATCCGATCGAGCTCTTCGCGCCGTTGTGGCGTGCTGAACCAATCGGGCGACGACGTTTCCAGACCCTGCTCGGCCGCGAATTGTTCCGCGCCCTTGCCCGCCAGCATGACATGGGGACTGCCGGTCATTACCTTGCGCGCGAGCAGGATCGGATGGCGGATGTTGGTGACGCCCGCCACCGCGCCTGCCGAGCGGTCGCGCCCGTCCATGATCGAGGCGTCGAGCTCGTGACCGCCCTCCCAGGTGAACACCGCGCCGCGCCCCGCGTTGAACTTGGGATCGTCCTCCAGCCGCGTGATCACCGCCTCGACCGCATCGAGCGCCGCGCCGCCGCCACGCAGCACCGCCGCACCTGCGTCCAGCGCTTCCTGCAGTGCCGCTTCGTAAGCTGCCTGCTTTTCGGGCGTCATCGCCGAGCGCGTCAGCGTGCCTGCGCCACCGTGGATGGCAAGCGACCAGCCGCCGGCCTCGTGTGCGGCGGCGGGCGTAAAGGCAATAGCCAATGCGGCAATGGCCGCGGCGAGCGATGCGATAATCCGTTCCATGCAAGTCAACTAGCACAGTGACTTATCCACGCCAGCCCGTTGTGTGTTTTTGGTTTCCCCCAGCTCCCGTGATATTCGTGCCTCACCGATGTCTTTCGGGGGAGAGAACTGATGTTGAATAGATACCGCTTCGACCAGGAAGTGGCGATCGAACTGGCCCAGAAGGTCGGTTTGGCGATCGTCGTGCTGGTCATTACCTGGGCCGCGGCGAAGGCCGCCAAATGGGCATTCGCCAAACTTGTCGACAAGGTCGCCTTCTTCAAGCGGGGTACCGGCAGCGGACGCACCCTGGGAGAATCGCTGGGCGAGATAGTGAGCCTGCTGATCTGGCTGTTCGGCCTGCTGATCGTGCTCAACATTCTCGGCCTCGGCAGCGTTGCCGGACCGATCGACAGCCTGCTAGAGAATATTGTCGAATTCATTCCGAACATCATCGGCGCGGGCCTGATCTTCTTCATTGGCATGATGGTGGCGCGGATCGTGCGCGAACTCGTCGTCACCGCGTTGCAGACGGTCGATTTCGACAAATGGGCCAACCGTGGCGGAGTCGATAATGTCACGGGCAATACGACAATCAGCCGGACCATCGGGACGATTGCCTATGCCGTTATCGTGATATTCGTGGCGATCATGGCGCTCGACGTGCTCGATATCGAAAGCATATCGGGACCGGCGAGCGAGATGCTGCGGATGATCTTTGCCGCTATCCCGAACATCATCGGTGCGGCGATCCTGCTCGGCATCGGCTATCTCATCAGCAAGTTCGTGGTCCAGGTGATCAAGGAAATCCTGCCTGGCCTGGGCGTCGATCGAGCGCTCGCCGAAAGCGGGCTGGTGACAGACAGCACGACCGCTTCCAGCATCATCGCACGGGTTGTCCAGGTGGCCATCATCCTGTTCTTCGCCATCGCGGCGACCAGGCTGCTCGGCTTTCCCGAACTCACCGCGATCCTCGACCAGCTGCTCGAACTGGGCGGCAGGGTGATCTTCGGTGCGGTGGTCATCGCCTTCGGCTTCCTCATCGCCAACATGCTCGCGCGGCTGATTTCGGGCGAGGGCGAGAACGGCACCGCTGCGACCATCGTCAAATGGGCGACAATCGTGCTGTTCGTCTTCATGGGCCTGCAGTTCACCGGCATCGGCGGGCTGATCCCGGGCACCGTGTTGACCATAGTGGTTGCCGGTCTTGCGGTGGCCGGCGCACTGGCCTTCGGCCTCGGCGGCCGCGACTGGGCGGGGCGCAAGCTCGAGCAGATGGACAGCGACCTCGGCGGCTCATCCGCCGGAGCGGGCACCGCCAGGGACCCGCTGCCACCGGGCGCCTGACCGCAAGAACGGACCGGCTGCTGCCGGACCAAAAAGGGGTGCGGGACCTTGCGGTTCCGCACCCTTCTTTTCGCCTGTGTGAATCCGTGGCCTAGCTCCGTTTGCGTGCCTGCGCGTAACAGCCCAGCAGGCGCACCCAATTGCATTGGAACGCAAGCTCTTCGAGCGCGCGATCAATCCGGGCATCGCCGGGAATGCCCTCGATATCGGCGTGGAACATCGTCGCCGCGAAGCTGGCGCCCTTCTGGTAGCTTTCGAGCTTGGTCATGTTGACCCCGTTCGTGGCGAAGGAGCCGAGCGCCTTGTAGAGCGCGGCGGGGATGTTCCTCACCTCGAAGACCAGGGTGGTCATCGCGGGCCGTCCGGCCAGCGTGCCCGGATCGAGCGGCTCCTTCGCCAGCAGAACGAAGCGGGTGGTATTGTCGCGCGCGTCCTCGACCGCCTCCTCGACGATTGTCAGCCCGTAAAGGTCCGCCGCCATCGCCGGCGCGATCGCCGCCACGGCAGGATCGCCGCGCTCGGCCACATAGGCAGCGGCTCCGGCGGTGTCGGCATGGCTCATCGGCACGATGCCGCGCGCCAGCAGGTATTCGCGCGACTGACCGAGCGCCTGCGGATGGCTGTAGGCCATTTCGAAGGGACCCGGGCCGAGCGCCATGAGCGCATGGGTGATAGGCATGAAATGTTCGGCCACGATCGACAGCCCGCTTTCGGGCAGCAGGAAGTGGATGTCCGCCACGCGGCCGGCTTTCGAATTCTCGATCGGGATCATCGCCGCGCCCGCCTGCCCGCATTCGACTGCGTCGAGCGCATCCTCGAAGCCGTAACAGGGCAGGGGAAGCGCTTCGGGCGCGAACTGCATTGCCGCCTGGTGCGAGTTGCAGCCGGGTGCGCCGCCGAAGGCGATCGCACGCGCGGGATCATCCGCTGCGGCAGCGCGCATCGAATCGACCATGGCGAGGGCGGGCTGGGCAAATTTACGCATGGCGCGCGGGTCGCTATCGGGCCCAAAGGGCTCCGGCAAGCGGATTTGCGTGCCCCGCAATCGCGGGTCACGCCATCGCACTTGCGCGGCGGGGCGCGCCCCACTAGAGCGGCGCGCGAACGCCAACACCACAGGTTTCGCGGGACAACGCACTTCGATGGACGACAAGTTCAACACCACCGCCGGATGGATCCTGTTCTCCGGGATCGTCGCGCTCGGCGCCTCGATCGTTTCGGGCAAATATTTCCACGCCGACAGCGCCGAACATCACGGCGAATGGGGCATGGCCATCGAGGGCGCCGAGGAAACCGGGGGCGATGAAGCGGGCCCCGATCTGGGCACCCTGCTCGCCAATGCCGACGCGGCGGCCGGAGAAGCGGTCTTTGCCAAATGCACCGCCTGCCACACCATCGAGCAGGGCGGCGCCAACGGCATCGGCCCCAATCTCTACGGCGCGAGGGGCAAGGCTATCGGTAGCGTCTCGGCGGGCTTCGCCTACAGCTCGGCGATTTCCGATCACGGTGGCCAGTGGACCTGGGAGAACATGGACGCCTGGCTCAAAAACCCGCGCGCGTTCGCCAGCGGGACCAAGATGAGCTTCGCCGGCCTTTCCAAGCCGGAAGACCGGGCGAATGTGATGGAATTCCTCGCGGCCAATGGCGGCGCCCCCGCCAAGCCGGCGCCCGCCGCTCCCACCGAGGGTGAAGAATCGGTCGATGGAGCGGGCGAAGGCCCTGGCGTTACCGAGGGAACCGCCCCCGATACTGTCGAGGCTGCCGGTGCCATGGGAGACGAGCAGCCCGTTCCCGGACAGGGCGCAGCCACCGCCAACGAATAGGCGCCGTGGGAACTGCCGGTGCGCGGGTCAACTGCGCCCCTTGAATCCCTGCGCGACGACGTACCATTCGGACGAGCCCTTGCGGCTCGCGGGCGGCTTGGCGTGTTTGACGCTGCGGAAGTGTTGCTTGAGCAGCCTGAGCAATTCGGCATCGGTGCCCCCGGCGAGGACCTTGGACACGAAAGCGCCGTCTTGCGCCAGAGCCTCTACCGCAAACCAGGCCGCCGCCTCGACTAGCCCCATCGTGCGCAAATGGTCGGTCTGCTTGTGGCCGACGGTGTTGGCCGCCATGTCCGAGAGCACCAAGTCCGGTGGCCCGTCGAGAGCGGCCTCGAGCTTGGCCGGGGCGGCCTCGTCCATGAAATCCATCTGCAGGATGACGACGCCCTCGATCGGCTCGGTCTCCAGCAGGTCGATCCCGACGATGGCGGCCTTGGGCGCCTGTTTGCGGACCACTTGGCTCCACCCCCCGGGGGCGATTCCCAGATCGACCACGCGCTCCACTCCCTTGAGCAGGCCGAACTTCTCGTCGAGTTCGATCAGCTTGTAGGCCGCACGGCTGCGATAGCCGTCGGCCTTGGCTTGCCTGACGTAAGGGTCGTTCAATTGCCGTTCGAGCCAGCGCGTCGAGGAGGCGGTGCGCCCCCGCGCGGTTTTCACCCGCCGGTCGGGATTGCGGCCGGAACGGCTCACCCCCTATACATCCTGCTCGCGCATGCGCTGGAGCGAGGCGCGGCTGCGTTCGCCCTCGACATCCGCGGCCATGAGGCTGCGCAGGATACCCTCACGGATTCCGCGATCGGCCACTCCCAGCTCTTCGGCAGGCCAGATATCGAGGATCGATTCGAGGATCGCGCATCCCGCCACGACCAGATCGGCGCGGTCGTCGCCGATACACGGCAGCGTACCGCGGTCCTTGCGGCTCATCGTCGAAAGGCGCTGGGTGATGCCACGCATGGATTGGGACGGGACGATCAATCCGTCCACCGCCTGCCGGTCGTATTGCGGCAATTCGAGATGCAGGCTGGCGAGCGTCGTTACCGTGCCGCTGGTGCCCAGCAGCCGCACCGCAGGGGCCGCGCGCGCAGTCGCGGCAATCCGTTCGGCAAAGGCGGCGAAGCTCTCGTCCACGATCCTGCGCATTTCGGCATAGCGCGCGGCGCGGCCTTTCGAGGTGCCGTCCGGCGGGCGGACACTGTCGGTCAGCGAGACGACGCCCCACGGCACGCTCATCCAGTCGACGATCCGCGGCACCTTGTCGCCGGGTTCGACCAGGACCAGCTCGGTCGATCCCCCGCCGATATCGAAAATGACCGCGGGGCCCGGCTGCTGTTCGAGCAGCACGTGGCAGCCGAGCACCGCCAGCCGCGCTTCTTCCTGCGCGGTGATGATATCGAGAGCGATTCCGGTTTCCTCGCGCACGCGGGCGATGAACTCCTCGCCATTGGAGGCCCGGCGGCAAGCCTCGGTCGCGACCGAGCGGGCGAGGTGCACCCTGCGCCGCAGCAGCTTTTCGGCGCAGACGTGCAGCGCCGCCAGCGTGCGCTCCATCGCGGCATCGGACAGCCGCCCGCTCGCTGCCAGGCCTTCGCCCAGCCGCACCACCCGGCTGAAGGCGTCGATTACGGTGAAATTCTCGCCCGAAGGGCGGGCGATCAGCAGGCGGCAATTGTTGGTGCCCAAATCCAGCGCGGCGTAGGCCTGCCGCCGCGAGATCGAAGTGGGTTCGGCTTCGGGAGACGGCTCTGGCCTGGGGGTAGCAGGCGTTGTGCGCGCGGGGGCATGTCCCTTGGGGCCGCGCGGGGTGTGCCGGCGCTTGGCCTGCGAGCTGTCTGGTCTATCGGGCTGTGCGGGGCGCTTCTTGTAGCGAAAATCGGCTACCTTGCCGGACGTTTCGCCCCTGCTCTTGCCAGCCCCTTCTTTCCTGTCCGGCGGATTTCTGTCCGCCATGGGCACTTACTTTCCAATATCCTTGCCGCGCCGACGGATGTCCGCACGGTGACCTGCCGCCATGCTAGAACCAAAATGGGGTCGAGGGCAAGGGCGCGGGCTTGACCTGACCTTGCGGCGGACCTAGATGCGCGCCTCGCTCCGCCGCCGCAGGTCGGTTCGGCGACGCGAAATTGCCCCGTCGTCTAATGGTAAGACTACGGACTCTGACTCCGTCAATTGAGGTTCGAATCCTCACGGGGCATCCATCCCTTGCTGCGCAGGAAAATGTCCCCTTGTAGCGGACGCGCGGCTTGCCTACCGCGTGGTGCCATGAGCGATAACCATCCGCGCGATCTCTCGGATCGCAAGTTTTACCCGGCCGAAACCGAAGCCGAATTCGAAAAGCTGCAGCCCAGGCAGACGCCCCAGTCGGCGCATCCCGCCTATCGCCTCGCTTTTCAGGATACCGATTTCCTGCTGCGGCAGGAATTGCGGCCGGTGCGCTTCCAGCTCGAGCTGCTCAAGCCCGAAATGCTGCTCGACGAGGCCGGGGTGGGCTCGACGCTGGTGATCTACGGATCGGCGCGCATCCCACCGCCCGAGGCGGCCGAGACCGCGCTCGAAGGCGCCAAGGATCTTCCGGAAGACGAGCGCAGGGTGGTCGAAAACCTTGTGGCCAAGAGCAAATATTACGCCGAGGCTTACCGGCTGGCGAAGATCGCCAGCGAAATGTCGATCATCGAGGACGGCAAGCGCCAGTTCGTCGTGTGTTCGGGGGGCGGCCCGTCGATCATGGAGGCTGCCAACAAGGGCGCCAGCGATGCCGGGGCGGAGAGCATCGGGCTCAACATCATCCTGCCGCACGAGCAGGCGCCAAATCAATATGTGACGCCCTATCTCTCGCTCAACTTCCATTATTTCGCATTGCGCAAGATGCATTTCCTGCTTCGCGCCAAGGCGGTGGCGGTGTTCCCTGGCGGCTTCGGGACCTTCGACGAATTCTTCGAACTGCTCACACTGATCCAGACGGGCAAGATGAAACCCATGCCGATTTTGCTGTTCGGCAAGGACTTCTGGACCCGGGTGGTGAATTTCGAGGCGCTGGCCGAGGAAGGGACCATCTCGCCGCCCGACCTCGACCTGTTTCGCTGGTGCGAAACCGCCGACGAGGCCTGGGCGCATATCGCCCGCTTCTACGACCTCGACCGCTAATCGCGACGCCCCAATCCGGGCCTAATCCAGCTTGCGCACCGCCTGGTGGCCCAACGGGCCGTTGCCCAGGCCGAAGCCGGGCGCATTGCCGATGGCCTGCCGCACGAACTGGCGTCCCAGGCGTGCCGCGTGTTCGAGCGGCTGACCGTGACCGAGCAGCGTGGCTATGGCCGAGGACAGCGTGCACCCGGTCCCGTGCGTATGCGGGGTGTCGATCCGTGGATCGTTGAAGGATACCGCGCGCTGGCCGGGCACCAGCAGCATGTCGACGATCCGCGCGTCTTCGGTATGTCCCCCTTTGGCCAGCACCGCGGCACCGCAATCCTGAGCCAGTTCTTCGGCGGCGGAGGCCATTTCGTCGGTCGTGCGCAGGCGCCGCCCGGCAAGATGTTCGAGTTCGGGCAGATTGGGCGTGATCAGCGTGGCGCGCGGGAACAGGCGCGCGCGCAGCGTGGCGACGGCGTCGGGCGAGATGAGCGCCGCGCCGCTGGTCGAAACCATCACCGGATCGAGCACTATCGGCGCTTCGACGTCGGCCAGGGCATCGGCCACCGCGGCGATGATCTCGCTGTCGTGCAGCATGCCGATCTTGACCGCGTCGATCCCGATATCGCCCAGGCAGGAGGCGATCTGCTCGCGCACCATGTCCGCGCCGATCGGAGCGATGCCCTGCACCCCGACGCTGTTCTGTGCGGTGACCGCGGTGACTGCGGTCATGGCATAGCCGCCCAACATGGTGATGGTCTTGATATCGGCCTGGATACCCGCGCCGCCCGAGCTGTCGGACCCGGCGATGGAGAGGATGCGTGGGGGCGGTCGCGATGCCATGACGTGCGCCTGCGCCGGTCAGGCGGCGGCCTTCACCGCGTCGCAAATACTGTCCACCACGCGCTCCACTTGGCCCGCGTCGTCTCCTTCGGCCATCACGCGGATTACCGGCTCGGTGCCCGAGGGGCGGATCACCAGCCTGCCCGAACCTGCCAGAGCGGCCTCGGCATCGGCGATGGCCTGCTTGACACCGGCGTTCTCAAGTGGCGCGCCGCCCTTGTACTGCACGTTCTTGAGCAATTGCGGCACGGGCTCGAACAGGTGCAGCAGTTCGCTCGCCGGTTTTCCTTCGCGCACCAGGCTGGCAAGGACACGCAGCGCCGCGATCGTCCCATCGCCGGTGGTTGCATGATCGAGCAGAATCATGTGGCCCGATTGCTCCCCGCCGACGTTGAAACCGCCTTGCCGCATACGCTCGAGCACGTAGCGATCGCCGACCTTGGTCCGCTCCAGCGAAAGGCCTATCCCGCGCAAATAGCGTTCCAGGCCCAGGTTCGACATCACCGTCGCAACCACGCCGCCGCCGGTCAGGCTGCGCCTCTCGCACATCCGCGAGGCGATCAGCGCCATGATCTGGTCGCCATCCACCGTGCGGCCCTTTTCGTCGATCACGATCAGGCGGTCGGCGTCGCCGTCGAGGGCGAGGCCGATATCCGCCCCCTCCTCCACCACCTTGGCCTTGAGCGCGTCCAGCGCGGTCGAACCGACCTTGTCGTTGATATTGGTGCCGTTGGGAGAAACGCCCAGCGTGACGACGTCCGCGCCGAGTTCCCAGATCGCGCTCGGGGTGACCTGATAGGCGGCGCCGTTGGCACAATCGACCACGACCTTGAGCCCGTCGAACCGGACCTGCACCCCGATCGAACGCTTGACCGCATGGATATAACGCCCGCGCGCATCCTCGATCCGGCGGGCCCGGCCGACATGTTCGGCGTCCGCCAGATCGGCGGCTTCGCCCATTCGTGACTCGATCGCGATTTCGTCGCTATCGGACAGCTTGAACCCGTCGGGTCCGAACAGCTTGATGCCATTGTCCTGATAGAGGTTGTGGCTGGCGGAGATCATCACGCCCAGGTCGGCGCGCATCTCGCGCGTAAGCAGCGCGATCGCGGGCGTGGGCAAGGGGCCGGTCATGATCACATCCATGCCGACGCTGGTGAACCCCGCGACCAAGGCGCTTTCGATCATATAGCCCGAAAGCCTTGTATCCTTGCCGATCACCACCCGGTGACGATGGTCGCCCCGGCGAAAATGCGTGCCTGCGGCCTGGCCCACCCGCATCGCCAGTTCGGCGGTCATCTTCTCCTCGTTGGTCCGCCCGCGAATACCGTCGGTGCCGAAGAATTTGCGTGCCATCAGTCGCTTGTCCGATACGTCCTTGCGGGGCTGCCCCCGTCGTTCGAGCGCGCTTCTGGACCGGAATTGGCGCCATGTGAAGGGCGGGAAAGAGATTTATCGCGGCCTCGCCCGTGCGAGCGAATTTGGGCTTGCAACCCTTGACCGCGGCGCGCGTTGGTTGGAGTGAGACCGTTGACCTGCAACACAAGAGGGGGACTTCCCATGGCTTTCAAACTGATCGATCTGCCCTATCCCGACGCGGCGCTGGAGCCGGCGATTTCGGCGGACACGCTGTCCTATCACCACCGCAAGCACCACCAACCCTACATCGACAAGACCAACAAGGCGATCGAAGGCACCGAGCTTGCCGACAAGTCCCTGATCGAGGTCGTTGCCGCCGCCCGCGGGAGCGACCAGGGGCTGTTCAACAATGCCGCGCAAAGCTGGAACCATGGCTTCTACTGGCACTCACTTAGCGGCGAG
>JBBSMH010000058.1:0-9662 GCA_038233275.1 Sphingomonadales bacterium
GGCGAGGAGGCGGGCGCGCTCGGGGTGCTGTTCTACGGCTCCAATCTGCGCACTGGCTCGCTCGAAGGTGTGCTCGATTTTTACACCCTCCTGCCCGGCGAGCAGCGCGAGCGCATCTGGCCGCGCGTCAGCTATCGTGAAGAGGAGTGCGACGGCCGCATATTGCGCGCCAAGATCGCGACAATGTCGCTGGCCGGGTTTGCGGCGGCGGCCGAAGGCAAATCGCGCGATACGACCATCTGGGCGCGCTTCGTCCAGCCGAGCGCGCTGTTGTGGGCTCGCGACGAGGTCTCACGCGTTGCGATCGCGCGAGCCGTCGCATCGGCCGCGATCACCGCCGCCCGGCTGGCGGCGGTGCTGGGGCCACGCAGCGGCTCGGCGGAGGACTATTGGCGCGCGCTGTTCGGCGCGACCTACCGCGCCGAATTTCGCATCGAGAAGCCAGGGCGCGAGGATGCCATTCTCTCGGCCAACGCCGCCCATTTCGCGGGCCTTCTTCCGCTGGCCTGGGAAGCAGGCGGAATCGTATTCGAGCGGCAGGACGGGGCACTCGCCCCGCAAGTGTCTTCCGACGAACGACACCGCATCCGCGCCTGGTGGCACGCGCGCCGGCGGCTCGGAAAACCGCTCAATCTGTTGCGACTGGCCAAGGCGACCACGACGTTCGAAGGCGCCGCGGATTATGCTGCCTGGAAACTCGAGCGTCACGCCGGCATCCGGCTGGAAGTTACGCCGTTCCGGGCGCAGCACCCTTTGCTCGCTGCGCCGGGGGCCTTGCTGGAGCTGTGGCGAAGACGCCGCGCTCAGCGATAGCGCATGTTGATGGTGATACGCTCGACGCCATTACCGACGGAAAAGGCGGTCTTCTTGTAGCTCGGCCTGCCCAGGTTCCAAATGTTGATCGAGGGATTGTTGGACATCGCTCCCCCGTCGGCCGACAGATCGGTCTTGCCATTGCCGTTGACGTCGTGGCGCACGGCAATGCCATAGGTCCCGGCGGAGGGCACCGGCATGCAGAAACGCATCGTGCCCGCACGGGCCGGAACCTCGATCCGATTGATCCAGCGGCCCTTTTCCAGCCAATCGGCGGCGGTTCCGCGATAGCTCTGCAGGCGTATCGTGCCGTTGCTCTGCGAAACGCCGTTGACGGTAACCAGCACCGCGGGGCCTGCGCCGGACTCGCATTTCGCCATGTCGTGCGCGATCTTCTGGCGATATTGCGCCTGAGCCGGTGTCGCCAGCACGGTTCCGGCCAATGCGAGTGTGGCCGATGCCGCGATAAGTGAAAGAGTGGTTTTCATTTCGGTCCTATTTCGATTGGCTGTTCGTCTGCGCCGCGCCCTGGGGCGGCGTGCGGGGGCCGAGATGGTTTCGAGATAGCCCCTGGATCGGCGGCCTCCCTACCATCCTTCACTGAATTGCGGCTGAATTCCTGGGAGGTTCGCCGGTCACGAGCCTGCCTTCTTCGAGTTCCAGCCTGATGTCCGCCAAGTCGACCAGCTGGCCGCGATGGGCGATGAGCAGGATCGTCGTGGAGCCCTTGAGTTCGGCCAGCGCGCGGGCGATCTCCGCTTCCGACCCGCTGTCGAGTGCGCTGGTCGGCTCGTCGAGGATCAGCAGGTCGGGCTTGCGCAACAGTGCCCGGGCCAGAGCGATCCGCTGCCGCTCTCCGCCCGAGAGGCGGCGACCGGAGTCCCCCGTTGGGGTGTCGAGCCCGAGAGGCAGGCCATGGACGAACTCGGCATGCGCGCGGGAGAGCGCTTCGGCGATCTCGCCATCGCTTGCGTCCGGAGCGGCCCACAGGAGATTTTCGCGGATAGATCCCGAAAAAAGGATCGCGTCCTGATGGACGTAGGAGACTCTGCGGCGCCAAGCGGCCAGCGATTGTTCCGCTATCGGAGCGCCGTCGATCAGCATGCGGCCTTCGTCGGGCAAGATGAGGCCGCCAATAATGTCGGCAAGCGTGCTCTTCCCGGACCCCGAGGCGCCCGTCAGCGCGACCAGCGATCCTGCGAGGATAGTGCAGCTCACCTCGCGCAAGATCGGGCGTTCGCTCCCGTGGTCGAAGCTCACCTTCTCGAGCACGAGAGTCCGGCTGAAGGGAGGCAAAGCCGATCGCTCCATCGTGTGTTCCCGCTTGGTGCGCGCCAAGGCAATCAGGTCGCTCGCAGCGGCCAGCGTCGGCCTCTCGTGATTCCATCTCTGGGCGGTCTGCTGCAGCGCGACCAGCAGCGGCACGGCGCGCAAGCCGAGCGCGACAAGCGGGAGCATCAGGGCCAGAGCTATGCCGCCCGCCCCCAAGGCGAGCCAGACGAACAGCGCGAGCAATAGTGCAGCGAGGATTTGCACCGCGGCACGCGCGATGCCGCTGTCCCGCACATAATCGCGCTCCACCCGGCGCATCGAAGTGAAGCTGTCCGCCAGTTCGGCCAGCGTGCGCTCTTCGCGGTTGACGCTCTTGATCAGACGGAGGGCATCGAGTGCCTCCTCCAGCCGGACGTGGATGCGCGCATATCGCTCGGTCAATTGAGAACCGAGTGTGAGCGCGCGCTGGCGGAAGCGGGCGTGAAGGGCGAAGAGGATCAGGCCCGCCGCGGCTCCCGCCAGAGCGAAAGCTGGCGAAATCAGCAGCGCGGCAAAAGCGAGGGCAGTCAGGCTCAGCGTCACGCGCAAGAGATCGGCGGCGAGGTCGACGGCAAAGCCCGCGCGGTCGATGGTGGTGATAATCAGAGCACGGTTTTCGCCTTGGCGCATTGCCGACAGCGCGCTCCACCGCGCCTGCAGCAATCCCGCCAGGACCTGATGCCGCAAGCCATCGACAACGCGCGCGCGCACCGTCTGCGCAACCAGTCCGCGCGCCAGCTCGGCGAGCGAGCGCAGCATTACCAGGAGCACGAAAAGGATCAGAATGTCCTCAAGGTTCGGCGACCAGCGCAACCAACCCGGCAGCGCGACGCCCGCGCCCTGGGTGAAATTTTCCAACAGGGGGACCAGCAGGACGAAGCCAAGCCCTTCGGTGGCGGCCACTGCGAGGGTCAGCGAAAGGAGCCCGGCCAACCGCGCCGTTCCCGCGTGCCTGGCAATCATGTGGAGGTCCGAGCGCATGGTGGACCTATGCCTCACCAGAGCATCCGGTCAAAACGCGTTGCTCCTTTCGACGTGGCCGACAAAGCGCGCGAGGCTCATGGCATTCGCAAGCCCGGAAGCGAGCGGCCAGATCCGCTCCGGATCCACGGGGGTGCGATCGGGCCAGTCGTCGAGAAGCTTTTGCATTCGCGGAATGTCGAGCAAATCTCCCAGCCAGTGATGCTCGCCGATCGAGGCGATCAGTTCGCGCGAGGCGCTGCGCTGCTCGGTGGCGTAAAGGAACCAATCGGCGTTGTGCGCGCCATAAAGCGGAGTGGTCCGCTGCTCCTCGCTCATGACTCCGCGTGCGAGTTCGCGGGCGAGCCACCGATCCGTTCCGCGGTGAAGAAAGGCTTCGTTAGGCAATGCAAGTGTGTGTTCGACCAGCGGGCGGTAGGCAAGAATGTCGCAGCTTGCGATGCCATGCACCTGTTCCAGCGCCAGGATGAAGTCGGCATGCCCCGCGTCGCTCGCGGCCCAGGCAAAATCGACCATTTCGCGTCGCGAACCTGCTCCCGCCGCATTCGCCCGCCGCCGGGCTCGCCGGGTCATGCCAGAGTCCTCCACCACTTGCCGCCGAAGCATGCTCGAATGATCGGCGAATTCGGCGGGTACTCGGGAAAAAATGCGACGAATCTGCGATTGCGCGTTTGTCGGAAGAAGCGGAAGCAGCGCCAGTGAAAGGAATTTGCGCCATCCCGGCCGGCGGTCATTGCGCCGGTGCTGCAGGGCACGCATCACCTCGCCCCAACGCCCGCCCCGGAAATATTCCGCGATCGCCCAGTCGCCTCCCGCGCTTATGGTGTCATTTCCGATCGTCGCGTCGAATAGCCAATCCGCGCCTTGCGCCTTGGCTGCTCGCCATGTCGCTTGCATCATTCCCCCGAATGCCATGAACGGCGTTGTCAGCTGGCTGGCGCGGAAGACATCGTCCAGGCCAAGCTCGCTTCCGCCTTCGCGTGTCTCGACCCAGCGGAGTCCGTGTCGCGCCGCCACCTCGCGCGCATAGCGAGCATCGTCGCCGAACTTGCCCCCGGGCAGGCGCCCGTCCCAATCGACGCGGGGCCTCGCCGTGATCGCCAGGATCTGCTCGTCGCTCGACCAGGAACGGGCCAGCGCCGCAGCCGCAATTGGCGAATCGAGCCCGCCGGACAGCGCGATCGCGGGCTTCGTCGCGCGTGCGCCCGCCACCTGTGCAGCCTCGTCGACCAGTTGCTGGGTGCGTTCAAGCCAGCGCGCGGGATCGCGCTCTTCGGTCTGCGTTACCGCATGGGGATCGTACCAGCGCCGTGTTTCGATAGTCACATCGGGGCGAATCCGGACGACGCTCCCGAGGGGTACATGCGAGATGCCGCGATACCAGTCGTTGGCGCCCTCGCGAGCCGCATCGAAGTACAGCGCATCCCGAACCCTGTCGCGGTCCAGTTCGCACAGGATTCCGGCGGCGAACAGAGCGCGCAGGACAGAAGCAGCAAATGGGCTGCCCCGGTGGACCGCATAGTGCAACGGGGGGGCTCTCCACGCGGAGCGAGCGAGTCTCAGAGTGCCGTCCGCCTCCCATGCCAGCGTAGCGTACTGACCGGTCAGGCGTCGCTCGGCCTCGTCCCCCCATTTGGCGAGCATCTCGAGATAAAGCGCCGCCGCCTGCGCTCCGGATGTCAAATCCGAAGGCACATTATCAAGCCATCCCGCTATGGCGACAGCTTGATCATGCGTCCGATGCGGGGCTTGCGCGTTTGACGAGCCATGCCCGGCTGGGGCGCTGGCAAGAAATCTTCCGCTCAGCTCCAGAGTTGCGCAGGGCTCGAGCGAATAGAGCGAGAGCGCGCGCTGAACTGCGTCCGCGCCTCCATTACCATCCGACGCCCTCCAGGCGGCGATCAGGCCAATCGAATTGTCCTCTCAGGATCGCTGCTGGGCTGGTGATTGGGCACCCAGGCCGCTCGGCCCGGCGATGTCGCGAAGCTTGCCGAGGCGCTTAAGCCGGGGCTTGCGCCAGCGCGGTCTGTCCTGATCGTTGCGCGTCTGCATTTGCTGTTTTCCGTGGCTTTTGCCTGCCCTATCACATCCTGTCAGCCGAGCGCAACGAGCCCGGCGGCGGCGAGATCCTTCAGGAGCGCGTGCACATCTGCGGAAATTGCGGGTTCATTCGCGTAATCGCGTCCCAACTCAGTGGCGATGATCTCGATGGTCCGGCAGCCGTCGATCAGGCACCAGATCGCGCCGCCGGCGCCCTCGAGCGAGAACAATTCGCCCCCGTCCATATCGACGATCAGCACTTCGCCGTCGAGTTCGGTGGCGACGAAATTGGCGGTGAGCTTGCGCGGGATAGCCATGGGCCCGCCATAACGCCGGCCACGCGCCTTCGGAACCCATGTGGATAAGGGCGCGCACGCCCTTGTTAAGCTGTTCCTGCCCCTCCTAATCGAACGCTCACGCCCGCCCACGGGAACCGGTATGCCCGCACCGCTTATTTCACCCTCGATCCTCTCCGCCGATTTCGCCCGGTTGGGAGAGGAAGTGCGCGCGATCGACGCGGCCGGCGCAGACTGGATCCACATCGATGTGATGGATGGGCATTACGTGCCCAATATCACCATCGGCCCGGCGGTAGTGAAGGCGCTGCGCCCGCACAGCGACAAACCGTTCGACGTCCATCTGATGATCAGCCCGGTGGACGCCTATCTTGAGGCTTTCGCCGACGCCGGCGCGGATATCATCACCGTCCACCCGGAGGCGGGTCCGCACGTCCACCGCACGCTGCAGGCGATCAAGGCGCTGGGCAGGCAGGCGGGCGTGGTGCTCAACCCCGGCACGCCTGTCGATGCGCTCGATTACCTGATCGACATGGTCGACCTGGTGCTGGTGATGAGCGTCAATCCGGGCTTCGGCGGTCAGAAATTCCTCCATGGCCAGCTGGAAAAGGTGCGCCGCATACGCGAGCGCATCGATGCCTCGGGCCGCGATATCAGGCTCGAAGTCGATGGCGGGGTCGATGCCGAGACCGCGCCGCTCTGCGTGGAAGCGGGGGCCGATGTGCTGGTTGCCGGTTCGGCGAGCTTCAAGGGCGGACCCGATCGCTACGCCGCCAATATCGCCGCGCTGAAACAGCGAAGCGATAGCGCGAACCGGAACGCCGCGCTGAAGGGCGGAGCATGAGCAAGGACTCCGTCACGCTCCACCGGGGCAAGGACACCGTAATCGCCGATGCCGGACAGAAGGCTTTCGCTCTTCCGCTTCGCGAGGAGCCGCTGGTCGCAGGCGCTATCCCCGTGGCCATGCATGAGTCCGAGCCCGGGGACATTCCACTCGAGCCGGGCCACGCGCTGGCGGTAGCCGATTTCACGGCCCCCCGCGCCGGAGCCATCGATGCTACGCTGCGGCTCGCCTACCGCTTGGGAATCCCCGGATCGCTGCTCGCGGCGCCGTTCCGCAAGCCTGCGCGCCCGCGCCTGCTGGCAACGGTCGAAAGCCCTGCTCCGGGTGATCGCGCGCGCGGCGTAGCGCTTCGCGCCGGCCATTTCCTGGTGCATGGGGTGAAGGCACCGATCGGTCAGATGGAGTTCGCCTCCAATGCACGGCTGACGCCGCCGTTCGCGCGGGTGGTGCACGGCTTCACCTGGCTGCGGGACCTTTCGAGCTGCGCCCCGCGCGAGCACTGCGTGGCGACTGCGGAGCGGGTGCTGGAGGCCTGGCTCAAGGCCAACCCCGAGATCGGCAAGGGCCCCGCCTGGTGCGTCGAGCGCGCCGGGCAGCGGCTGCTCAACTGGCTGGTTCACGCCCCGCTGATCCTGTCGGGCGAGAACGATGCGCTCCGGCCCAAGGCGCTCGAGGCGATCGCCGCCACCGCGCGCTGGCTCGACCGCAACGTCACCGAGGCCGACGACGGTCTGGCGGCGCTGAACGGCTGGTGCGCGATCGTCGCAGCCGGCCTGTTGCTCCCCGACGGAAGGCCGCGGCGCCTGTTCGGCGAGGCTGGCCTGTTGCGCACGCTGGGCGAAGTGGTGGGCAATGACGGCGGCGTGCTGTCGCGCAGCCCGCTGGCGCAAATGGATGCGATTGGCCTGCTGATCGATCTGCGCGCCTGTTACAAAGCGGTGGGTGAGGAACCGCCCTCGGCGCTGCAGACCATGCTCACCCTGCTGGTGCCGTCTTTGCTCGCGCTGCGCCACGGCGACGGGGGACTTGGATCGTGGCAAGGCGCAGGCGCCGTTCGAGCCGATGCTCTCGCCGGGCTGATCGAGGCGAGCGGCGTCCGCGCCCGCCCCGGCTCCGACATGCGCCAATGGGGCTATCAGAATGTCAGGGCCGGCCAGACGGTGCTGCAATTCGACGCGGCGCCACCTCCCCGTGCGCGCCATGCGCGGTTCGGCTGCGCCTCGACGCTGGCTTTCGAACTGTCGTACGCCGCGCACCGCATCATCGTGAATTGCGGAGGCGCGGAACTCGCCGGTGGCCAGGTCCCGGTGCGGATCGAGCAGGGCCTGCGCGCCACGGCAGCGCATTCGACGCTGGTGCTCGACGATGCCAATTCCACCGCCGTGTTGATCAAGGGGCAGATCGGCAAGGGCGTGGAAGAGGTCGACATCGCGCGCAGCATGGTCGATCACCAGGGCCGCAAGGCGACCCGGCTCGAAGCCGTGCACGATGGCTATTCCTCGCGATACGCGCTCCTTCACCGCCGCATCCTGCTGCTCGCTGCGGACGGCGAGGAATTGCGCGGCGAGGATATTCTCGAGCCGTCGGCGCGGCGGGGGCAGCGTGGGAAGGTGGCCTTCGCGATCCGCTTCCATCTCGGACCCGGGGTCGATGCGGGCCTTGCCGAGGACCGCCGCGGCGCGGGGCTGGCTTTGCCCGACGGAAGCTACTGGCAATTGCGGCTGGGGGGCGATAGCGCCGAGTCCGAATTGGCCTTGGAAGAAAGCCTGTGGGTGGATGGCGACGGCAAGCCGCGACCGATCCAGCAATTGGTGATCGAGGGGCTTACATCGCGCAGCGGGGGAAGCTTTCCCTGGCTGTTCAAGAAAACAGGATAGATTTCAGGTGAGCGAAGTGAAGATCGGACGGGCACTGCTCTCGGTGTCCGACAAGAGCGGATTGGCGGAACTGGGGCGCAAGCTGGCGGAGCGCGGAGTGGAGCTCGTCTCGACCGGCGGCACCGCCAGGGCGCTGCGCGAGGCGGGGCTGGAGGTGCGCGACGTATCCGATCTCACCGGCTTTCCCGAGATGATGGACGGGCGGGTGAAGACGCTTCACCCCATGGTTCACGGCGGGCTGCTGGCAGTGCGCGAGGACCCCGCCCACGCTGCGGCGATGGACGAGCACGGCATCGGGTCGATCGATCTGGTCGTGGTCAATCTCTATCCGTTCGAAGCGACCGTGATGCGCGGCGCAGGGCGCGACGAAATCATCGAGAACATCGACATCGGTGGGCCGAGCATGGTCCGCTCGGCAGCAAAGAACCACGCTTACGTCACCATCGTCACCGATCCGGCGGACTATGACGCGCTGCTTGGAGAGGTTGAAGCGCACGAGGGCGCGACGTCGCTCGCCTTTCGCAAGGCGATGGCGGCCAAGGCGTTTTCCGCCACCGCCGCCTATGATGCGATGATCAGCCAATGGTTTGCCTTCGCCGACCAGCAGCAGCTGTTCCCCGACATGTTGGCGGTGAACGGGCGCAGGTCGGCGGAGTTGCGCTATGGCGAAAATCCGCACCAAAAGGCCGCACTCTACTCTCCGGTGGGGCCACACGGCAGCGGGATCGCACAGGCCGAGCAATTGCAGGGCAAGGAGCTCAGCTACAACAATTACAATGACGCGGACGCCGCGCTCGAACTGGCGGCAGAATTCCGCAAGCAGGATCCTGCCGTAGTGATCGTCAAGCACGCCAACCCCTGCGGCGTGGCGCAGCGCGGATCGCTGGCCGAAGCATGGGAAGAAGCGCTCGCCTGCGACAGCGTCTCGGCCTTCGGCGGGATCGTTGCGGTCAATTGCGAGCTCGACGGGGATACCGCGGAGCGGATCGCCAAAATCTTCACCGAGGTGGTGATCGCGCCCTCGGTATCCGATGGGGCGCGGAAAGTTTTCGCCGGGAAGAAAAACCTGCGCCTGCTGACCGTGGGCGATCTGCCCGATCCGCGGCGCGGTGGTCTCGCGGTCAAGCCGATTACCGGTGGGCTGCTCGTCCAGAGCCGCGACAATGGCGCGATTTCGGCGGACGATCTGAAGGTCGTGACGAAACGCCAGCCGACCGAGCAGGAAGTCAAGGATTGTCTCTTCGCCTGGACGGTGGCGCGGCATGTGAAGTCTAATGCAATAGTCTATGCGCGCGACGGTGCGACCGTCGGCATTGGCGCGGGACAGATGAACCGCCGCGATTCGAGCCGGATCGCGGCAATGAAAGCCGCCGAGGCCGCCGAAACCTATGGCTGGCCTGAACTGCGCACCCGGAGCAGCGCGGTCGCCTCGGACGCCTTCTTCCCCTTCGCCGACGGCTTGCTGGCTGCCGCCGAGGCCGGGGCAAGCGCGGTGATCCA
>JBBSMH010000059.1:0-9622 GCA_038233275.1 Sphingomonadales bacterium
CTTAGTGGCGCCTGTAGATCTAGCTGACCGCGTTCGGCGAGGAGCATGATGGCCGCGGAGGTGAACGGCTTGGACAGGGAGGCGATCTGGAACCGGGTTCGAGGACCGTTGGGAACTTTCTGCTCGATATTCGCATACCCGAACCCCTCGACGAAGCGAATCTCTCCAGCCTTGGCGACAAGGATCACTCCGGTAAAGTTGTTCGTTCGCACAAGGGGTTCGACGTAAGCCTGAACTTTGCGTTCGAAGCCGTCGTTCGCGGCGTCTTCTCGGGCGCCCGCCGAATAGCTACTGACAAGGAAGATTGCCGCCGCGAAGGCGACGGCGGCTTGTGGCGCTATTTGCATGAAATGCCCCTCAGAGAACCCCGGTTATGCCCCTGGATGCCACAGAAGGCCTCAAGCCGGCTCTGGTTTCGACGAACTATCTCAGCTCATCGACCGACGCCGGGAGGATATAGCGCTCTCCATCGGCCGATGGACATCGTTTTGGGTTCGCAGGCCTTCCTGTCAATCCGCGATGGGCCGAAAGCGTATTGCGGCCGAGCCGATGCGCGCCCGCGGGGCGGACGCCGCGGCGTCAGTACATATGTTGTCCGCCGTTGATGCTCATCGTCGAGCCGGTGACGAAGCCGGCTTCGTCGCTGGTCAGGAACGCGACCCCGCGGGCGATTTCCTCCGCCTGGCCGAGCCGGCCCACGGGGATCCTGGCGACGATCTTCTCGAGCACCGGTTAGGGGACCGCGGCGACCATGTCGGTGTCGATATAGCCCGGCGCGATAGCGTTGACGGTGATATTGTAGCGCGCGCCCTCCTGCGCCAGGGCCTTGGTGAAGCCGTGGATTCCGCTCTTGGCGGCGGCGTAATTGACCTGGCCGTATTGGCCCGCCTGGCCGTTGATGCTGCCGATGTTGACGATCCGGCCCCAGCCGCGCTCTTTCATCCCGGGAAAGCACGCCTTGGCCATGTTGAAGCAGCCGCCCAGGTTGACGCGCATCACATCGTCCCAATCCGCGTGACTCATTTTCAACAGTGTCCCGTCGCGCGTGATGCCAGCATTGTTGACCAGGATATCGACCGGGCCATGCTCCTCCTCGATCGCCTTGCAACCGCTCGTGGCGTCCTCGTGATTGCCGACGTCGAAGCGCGTCACCGCGATGCCGGTCTCGTCGCTGAACTTGCGCGCCGCATCCTCGTTGCCGGCATAATTGGCCACCACCGTGCAGCCGTGCTCGTCACGCAGCATTTCGCAGATCGCGCGCCCGATCCCTCGCGTGCCGCCGGTTACCACTGCCACTCTTGCCATCGCTCTCTCTCCGCCATTTTTATCGCGTTTCTTCCGTTCCCCTACGGAAGGCCAGGAAAGCAGGCAAAGAAAAACCCCGCCGCAGCGGGGTCTTCAATGGCCGCGAGACTGCCGGCGGATCAGAACTTGAACTGCGTTCCAACGTAGACCGCCTTCTCGTCCTCGACCCCGTCGGTCAGCGGCGCGAGCCGGTCGTGCTCTTCCGACAGTCGGACGCCGGCGGTCACGTTGAGGTTGCCGACCACACGGTAGGAACCCTTGACGTCCACCGTCCGCTCGCCCGAGCCCTGCAAGGTGCGCGGGGCGCGCCCGGTATCGCCGAGGTTTTGTAGATCGATATCGGCCTGGAACCGGCTCGGCTTGTCGTCCTTGCGCGCCGAAGCCTTGAAGTCCGCGAGGTCGGGCATGGATATGTCGCGGATGCCGCTGGGCAGCGCCAGCGCCTTGGGCGCGGGCTGCGCGAAGCTCTGATAGCCCCGCGCGATTCCGAGATTATAGCGCGTCGGTTCGATTGCGGCGCTCACGCCCAGGCCAGGCTGGGACTGGGCGGCATCGAGCGCGTTGCGGACCGATATCGCGCGCGCCGTGGCATCGTCCACGCGGATCGCCATCGTCACGATACGGTCAGGCCGCGCGTTGGCCGCAGGGGTAAAGCGGAACGCCTCACCACCCAAGCGCGCATTGACTTCGCGCGCGAAGTCCGGGTCGAGATTGGCGGGGGTGAAAGGCATCATGCCTGCGTTCGCACCGGCATCGAAACCAGTGAGGCTATCGACGGCGAAGCCGGTGGTGGGAATGGCCAGCGCCATGCCCGCAATAGCGAGCACCGCGGGGAATACCCGCGCCTTGCTGGCTATTTTCCGGGTCTCGAACACTTGCCTTGCGTCCCCTTCGCGAACGACTCACGCTGGTTAAAGGACAATCTTGCCCCTGAACGGTTCCTGAAAGCTCCCGCTAAGGAGCGACTCGATGGAAGCCCTTCAGCACAAGAGTTAGGACGACCGCTGCGCGCGCGCCACCCTTATCCACAAGCTCCTTCCGCGTTTCGCGGGAGGTGTGGCGCATTGCACACATGGCAATGAGCTTGCGTACGGAATTCAGGGGCAGTTCAGCGCGGCAGCCCCTAGCTGGCGGCCGAGGGGCGCCGGCGCCGATTGCGAGCCACCCAGCGCCTTGCCCGCCGCGCCTGCTCGGCTATAGAGCGGCGTGACCGAAAGATAAGGACCGACATGACGCTTTCCGCTTCTCTTCGCCGCCTTCCTGCCCGCGCAGCCGCAATGGTCGGGGCCTTTGCCGCTCTCGGCGCGCTTGCCGCATGTTCCGGCGCGGAGCGTCCCCGGGCCGATCTGGCAGCCGCCCAGGTCAACACCATCGGCGTCAATTCCTATCTCTGGCGCGCCGCGCTGGAGACGATGAGCTTCGCTCCGCTGCTCCAGGCGGACAGCGCGGGCGGCGTGATCATTACCGACTGGTACGCCAATCCACAGAACCCCGGCGAGCGCGTCAAGATGACCGTCACCATCCTCGACACCGATCTGCGCGCCGACGCGCTGCGCGTCGCCGCGAGCCGCCAGGTTGCGCAGGGCGGCGCCTGGGTCGAGGCGCCGGTTCAGGCGGCGACGGTGCAGAAGCTGGAAGACATCATCCTGACCAAGGCCCGCGAATTCAGGCGGCAGGCCGTCGCAAACTAGACGCCGGCGGGGGCAGCCATGACCGACAAGGGTTTCCATCCGTCGCAGGCCGACGGGCGATGGCAGCGCGCCTGGGACGAGGCGGGCACCTTCGTGGCCGACAGCCAGAGCGACAAGCCCAAAAGCTACGTGCTCGAGATGTTCCCCTATCCCAGCGGGCGCATCCATATCGGGCATGTCCGCAACTACACGATGGGCGACGTGCTGGCGCGCTACAAGCGGATGCGCGGGTACGAGGTGCTCCACCCGATGGGCTGGGACGCTTTCGGCATGCCGGCGGAAAACGCCGCGATGGAGCAGGGCGTCCACCCCGGCGGCTGGACCCGGGCCAATATCGAACACATGAAGGCGCAGCTGAAGCGGCTGGGCTTCGCGCTCGACTGGTCCAGAGAATTCGCCACCTGCGATCCGGAATATTACGGCCACGAGCAGGCGCTGTTCCTCGACCTCTTCGAAGCGGGGCTCGTCTATCGCAAGGAGAGCGAGGTCAATTGGGACCCGGTCGACATGACCGTGCTTGCCAATGAGCAGGTGATCGATGGCCGGGGCTGGCGCAGCGGGGCGGAGATCGGGAAGCGCAAGCTCAGCCAGTGGTTCCTCAAGATCACCGATTTTGCCGAGGAGCTGCTCGACGGGCTCGGGGCTCTCGACAAATGGCCCGACAAGGTGCGGTTGATGCAGGAAAACTGGATCGGCAAGAGCCGCGGCGCGCAATTCGCCTTCGACCTCTCGAACGGCGAGCGGGTCGAGGTCTATTCCACCCGACCCGACACGATTTTCGCCGCGAGCTTCGTCGCCCTCGCGCCCGATCATCCGGTGGCGCAGGGGGTGGCGGCGCAGAATTGCGAGGCGGCCAAATTTGTCGAGCATTGCAAGAAAGGCGGGACCACCGCTGCCGAGATAGAGGCGGGCGAAAAGCTCGGCTTCGACACCGGGCTCGGCGCTGTGCATCCCTTCACCGGAGAGCATCTGCCGGTCTTCATCGCCAATTTCGTGCTGATGGAATACGGCACCGGCGCCGTGATGGGCGTGCCCGGTCACGACAGCCGCGATTTCGAATTCGCGAGCAAATACTGCCTGCCGATCCTGCGCGTGGTGGCGAGCGATCCGGCCCGGGCCGATGCGCCGATGGCCCAGGCCGAGCCGGGAGACGGCGTGCTGGTCAACTCGGGAGAATACGACGGTCTCACGGTAGAGGATGCCAAGGCGGCAATTGTTGCAAGGCTCGAGCAAGAGCAACGCGGGCGGGGCACCACCGTCTGGCGTCTGCGCGACTGGGGCGTCTCGCGCCAGCGCTATTGGGGCACGCCCATTCCCTTCATCCACTGCGATGCCTGCGGCGTGGTGCCCGTGCCGCGCCAGCAGCTGCCTGTGACGCTGCCCGAGGATGTCGATTTCCAGACGCCAGGCAACCCGCTCGAACGCCATCCGAAGTGGAGGCATACCGGCTGCCCCACCTGCAGCCGCAGCGCGCTGCGCGAGACCGATACGCTCGACACCTTCGTCGACAGCTCGTGGTATTTCCTGCGCTTCGCCAGCCAGCCAGAAGATCGACCCTTCGACCCCGAAGAAGTCGCCGAATGGATGCCGGTGGAGCAGTATATCGGCGGGATTGAGCACGCGATCCTCCACCTGCTCTATGCGCGTTTCTGGACTCGCGCGCTGGAGCGGCTCGGGCAGATCTCGGTCAAGGAACCCTTCGCCTCGCTGTTCACGCAAGGAATGGTGACGCATGAGACCTATTCGCGCCGCGATCCCGCGGACGGGCGACAGACCTATTTCAGCCCCGAGGAAGTCGAGCGCAGCGCCAATCGCGCGCTGCTCAAAGCCGACGGTTTTCCGGTCGAAATCGGCCGAGTGGTCAAGATGTCCAAGTCGAAGAAGAACGTGGTCGATCCCGACACGATCATCGATCGCTACGGCGCCGATGCGGTGCGCTGGTTCATGCTGTCCGACAGCCCGCCCGAGCGCGACCTGCCGTGGTCGGAAGCCGGGATCGAAGGCTGCGCCCGATTCGTCCACCGGCTGTGGCGTCTGTTCGATGGCAACAATACCGGGGCGGGCGAGGCCGACAACGAGCTCGACCGCAAGCTGCACCGGACCATCGCCGCGGTGGGCGAGGATATCGAGGCGCTGGCATTCAACAAGGCGGTCGCCCGGCTTTACGAGCTCACCAGCGCGATCGAGAAGGCGGCGCCCTCGGCCAGCCGCGGCACCGCGGTGCGCGCGCTCGTGCAGATGGTCGCGCCGATGATGCCGCATCTCGCGGAGGAAGCCTGGGCGGCGATGGGGCAGAGCGGGCTGGTGGCCGACGCGCCCTGGCCCGCGGTCGACGAGACGCTGCTGGTCGATGACCAGGTCACCATCGCCGTGCAGCATATGGGCAAGCTGCGCGACACGCTGACCGCGCCCAAGGGAGCCGCCAAGGCCGATCTCGAGGCCCTGGCGCTCGCCAGCGAGAAGGTCCAGCGGTCGATCGGCGGCGCACCCGTGCGCAAGGTGATTGTCGTGCCCGACAGATTGGTGAATATCGTCACCTGATGCGCGCGCTGCTGCCCCTGGCTTGCTTCTCGTTGTCCGCCTGCGGACTCCAGCCGATGTATGCAGGTGGCGGCGACGGGGAGATTGCCCGGGGGCTGGCAGCGGTGGAAGTCCCCGCCATCGAGGGACGCGCGGGATGGCTGGTGCGCAATGCGCTGAACGACAAGCTGTCCGCCGCAGGCGCAGCGTCCCCTCGCTACCGGCTCGACGTCCGGCTCGACGATGAACTCGAAGGCCTCGGCGTGCTCGGCGACGACCGCGTCGGCCGCGAGCGGCGTACCCTGCGCGCACGCTACCAGCTGGTCGATATCGCGAGCGGATCGATCCTGCTCGATGCCACCGCGCGCACCGATGCGGGAATCGATGTGGTGTCGAGCGAATACGCGACCATTGCCGCCGAGCAGAGCGCGCTGGAGAACCTCGCGATCGACCTTGCCGATCGTATGGTGACCCGCATCGCGCTGACGCTGCGCCAGCAACCGTGAAGCTCGCCAATTCGAACTTCGCTTCCAAGGCGCGGCAGGCCGCGCGAGATTGCTCGGTTTTCTTTTTCTGCGGACCCGACGAAGCGGGGGCGAGCGCGGCCGCAAACGAGATTGTCGCCATGCTCCCCAACCCCGGCGAACGCGTCGAGATGTCGGGCGCGGACCTGCGCCGCGACCCGGTGATCCTGGGCGATGAAGCGCGCTCCGCCTCGCTGTTCGGCGACGCGCGGCACATCTTCGTGAGGGCCAGCGGCGAGGAAGCGCTCGATGCGCTCGCCAACCATCTGCTCGGGCAGGGCGAGGCGTGTCCGGTGATTGTCGTCGCCACCTCGGCGACCGACAAGTCGCGCACCGCGAAGCTGCTCGAAAAACGCAAGGACGCGCTGGTGGCCATGTTCTACCAGCCCGATCTTGCCTCGGTGACGCAGGCGGTCCGCGCCATGGGGGACGCTCAGGGGGTTCACCTCGCTGGCGACCTTGCTGAGCGCATCGCGCGCGGCGCCAATCTCGACGTGCGGCTGGCGGGTAGCGAAGTCGCCAAGCTCGCGCTCTATCTCGATGCCTCGCCGCAATCGCCCAAGCGCGCAGAGATGGCCCATATCGAGGAAATCGGCGCTGCGAGCGAGGAGGATGGCTTCATGTCGCTGGTCAATACCGTCCTCGGCGGCGAGGCGGCAAAGCTGCAGGGCGAGTTGCAGCGGATGCGCAGCGTTTCTCTCAACCCGGTGGGCTTGCTGCTCGCCTTCGAACGCCGTGCCGCACAGCTCGCGCGGATTGCCGCACGGCTGGGACCGCGCGGAAACTTCGATCGGCTCAACAAGGGAGAGAAAGCCTCGCTCGGGGTGTTCTTTCGTGAGGAACGCGACATCCGCGATCAATACGCCCGCTGGCGCGGCAAGCGGCTCGATCTGCTGACCTCGCGCCTGATCGAACTCCACCGCGACCTGCTGACCAACAGCCAAGCGGCCGAAATGCTGCTGTCGCAGGGTCTCACGCGCATCGCCCGCGCCGCCGCGCGCCGCTGAAAACGGCGGATATGGGCCGCGCTCCGCTTCGCTTGCGAACGAATTTCCCGCTATGGTCAGCCCTGACAGGTCCGACCTATCATGCCGGTGCGACAGGCCGCCGATACTATGGATGACGCCAGCGAACCCCCGCGGCTCCCGATGCAAGAGAGCCGAAATCCGGCGAAGCATCGGCCGGCCGAGCACGCGCGCATACCCAGCGTGGCATCGCTCAGCCGCCGCCGGCTGCGGCTCTATATCGCCATGCTGGTGGGCGACATCGCGATCCTGCTCAACGCCTTCGTGTTGGCCGGCGGTCTCTACCGCCCTGCCGAGAGCTTCGAGCCTGCCGTGCTCCAGGGCAATCTGCTGCTGCCCGTTTATGTCACGCTCGCGCTGATCCTCGGCGTCTATTCGCAGCGGACGCTGACAGACACGCTGCAGGCGATCAAGCTGGCGTTGCTATCGCTCGTCATCTCTTCCGCCCTGCTCAATTTCATTCTTTTCTTCGCCAAGTCGAACGCGAATTTCTCGCGCGTCGCCTTCGCTATCGCGTTCGCACTCTGCTTGGCGGGTTTCGTCCTTCTGCGCTTGCTGGTGGCGGTGGTGGTCAAGCGACTGCGGGAGGGGCGCATAGCCAATGTACTGGTGATCGAGGATGGCGGACCCGGGATCGTCCTGCCCGATGCGGACCGTCTCGATGCCTTGGCCTACGGGCTCGATCCAACGCTCGAGGATCCGTTTCACCGCGACCGCCTGGGGCAGGCCTTCAGGAACCGCGACCGGGTGGTCGTGAGCTGCCCCATCCACCGCCGCCCGGCCTGGGCGCTGGTGCTCAAGGCCGCGGGTGTGCAGGGCGAGATCCTCAGCGAGCCTGCCAATGCGATGGGAGCGCTCGGGATCGAGCGCTATGAGGCGCAGGACCGCACCGCGCTGGTGGTCTCGACCGGGCCGCTCGGCATTCGCGCCCGCGCCGCCAAGCGGGCATTCGATATCGGCTTCGCCCTGTTTGCGCTGGCGGTCGCCGCGCCTGTGCTTGTGCTCGCCGCGCTAGCGATCAAGCTGACCGACGGCGGTCCGGTGGTGTTCGTCCAGCGGCGTCTGGGCCTCGGTAACCGGATTTTCCCCATGTTCAAGCTGCGCACCATGCGGCAGGAGGCGGGCGACGGCGAAGGGCAGGTCTCGACCACCCCCGACGACCGCCGCGTGACGGGCGTTGGCCGCTTCCTGCGCCGCACCAGCATCGACGAGCTGCCCCAGCTGGTGAACGTACTGCGTGGCGAGATGTCTATCGTTGGCCCTCGTCCGCACGCGCTCGGCTCGCAGGCGGGCGACAAGCTGTTCTGGGAAATCGACAGCGAATATTGGCGCCGTCATGCGATCCGCCCGGGCCTTACCGGGCTCGCGCAAGTGCGGGGGCTGCGCGGCGCCACCGAGGGGGAGAGCGATTTGGCGGACCGCTTGCAATCCGATCTCGAATATATCGCGCACTGGAGCCTGTTCGGCGATATCGGGATCGTGTTGCGCACGCTGTTGGTGATGGTCCACCCCCGAGCGTATTAGGCACCCAGCCAGTCTTCCAGCGCTGCGACGCCGCGTCTCCGGCTTCGCGCGGCGCTGTTCAGCACCCCCGCGAGCGCCGCATGCGACTGCTCTGCCAGCCAGCCCAAATATGGCGCCCAGCCGGCGAAGCGTTCCTTGCGCCGCACAATGCGGCGCAACTTGTCGCCCAGGCCGATATCGCTCCGCCCGACCCTGGCGATGGCGTGATCGCGCTCGCGGTCTGCGAGCGGCTTGACCAGCAATTCCGGCACTGCCTCCAGCAGCGCCTGAGGCACGTGCAGCCGACATCCGGTCGCACCCAGGAGGCCGGGGGCGATCCAGCGGTCGGTTGCCGCGAGTGCGAGCGCCAGCGGCCGCGCCCACGCCTCTTCCTCCGCGCGCCGCCACAGTACGGGCCAGTCGAAGTTCTGCGCCTCCAGCAGCCGGGAAAAATCGATCAGCAGCAGCGGGCCGCCATCGAAACGGTGCGCGACGACCGCATGCACCGCGAGATGCATCAGCAGGTCTTCGCAGGGGAGGTAGCGCAATTGCGGATGTTCGCGATCCACGACTGTGCGGGTGAACAATGCCTCGGGATGCGGTGGATAGCGTGCGTCCTCCTCCCACAATCGCGTGTGGATCTCGCACCATGTACCTTGCGGGGAGATAAGCGGCGGCAGGTGCTTGAAGCGCAATTCCCAATCCTGGGGATCGTCCGCTCCGCCCTCCGCGCGCCGGTAACCCAGCCGCTTCGCCACCGTCCAGGCGCCGCCCGCCCGCCTTGCGGGGACCAATATATCGATATCGCGCATCGGACGCTCGGCGGGCTCGCCATAGGCATTCCATGCCAGCCACGCGCCCTTGAGCGCGAGCGCGTCGATGCCCTCTTCGGCGAGCGCGTGCGTCAGCGCGATGAGGTCCCGGCGTTGGGCCAGCGCGGTCAGCGCCGCAGCGCGGTGGGCGGCGCGCCACTCGTCGCCGATTTTTTCCGGAACGGCCTCGACACCAGCGAATCGTTTGTGCAGCAGCGGCCCGAGGCGGTGCTCGGCGGCGC
>JBBSMH010000060.1:0-9573 GCA_038233275.1 Sphingomonadales bacterium
CCCGCCATTGGCCCGGCTCGCCCAGGCCGAGAGCAGGCCGATGCGTTTCCCTGCGAGGGACTGCGGCCCTGTCAGGCTGCGACCACTTTCTGCTCGATCGCGCCGAAGATCGAATGGCCGTCGGCATCCTTCATCTCGACACGGACCGTGTCGCCCGGCGCCATGAAGCGGGTTTTCGCCTCGCCGTCGGCAATGGTCTCGATCATCCGGATTTCGGCGATGCAGCTGTAGCCCGCGCCGCCCTCAGCGACCGGTTTGCCCGGATCGCCCTCGGGTCCCTGATTGGACACCGTGCCCGATCCGATGATGGTGCCTGCGCCCAGCTCGCGCGTCTTGGCCGCATGGGCAAGGAGGTCGGCGAGGCTGAAGGTCGCGTCCACCCCGGCGTTCGCGCGGCCGAAGGGCTCGCCATTGTAATCGACCATCAGCGGCAGATGGATGACGCTGTCTTTCCAGGCCTCCCCCAACTCGTCGGGCGTGACCGCAACCGGTGAGAAAGCGCTCGCCGGCTTGGACTGGAAGAAGCCGAAGCCCTTCGCGAGTTCGCCAGGTATCAGCCCGCGCAGGCTTACGTCGTTGACCAGCATCACCAGCTTGATGTGTCCTGCGGCCTCTTCGCTCGAGACGCCCATGGGCACATCGTCGGTGATGACCGCGATCTCGCCTTCCATGTCGCAGCCCCAGGAGGTGTCCTTGAGCGGAATGTCATCGCGCGGGGCGAGGAATTTGTCCGAGCCGCCCTGATACATCAATGGGTCGTGATAGAAGCTCTCGGGCACCTCGGCGCCGCGCGCCTTCCTCACCAGCTCGACGTGATTGATATAGGCGCTGCCGTCGGCCCATTGGTATGCACGCGGGAGGGGCGAATGCGCTTCGCGCTCGTGGAACCGCTCGGTCGGGCAGGCCTGGTGCTCGACATCGCGGTAGAGCGCTTCGAGCCGAGGCGCGCAACTCTCCCAATCGTCGATCGCGGCCTGCAGCGTCGGTGCGATGTTATCGGCTGCGCAATAGCGGGTCAGATCCTTTGAGACGACGACGAGCTTGCCGTCGCGGGTTCCCTCCTTGAGAGTGGCGAGTTTCATGCAGGTATCCTCTCTGGATTGTCTGGCTGCGCGTCCGGATGCGCGCGCTGGAATTCGGGTAGCGCCAGGCAGGCGCGCTCGATCCGTTCGATATGGGGCTTGCCGGCAATATCGAAAGAGAAGCGGCGTGCATTATAGACCTGCGGCAGCAGTACCACCTCGAAGAAGCCTGGCCGATCGAACAGGAAATCTCCCGTACCGAGCTGTGCCAGCCGCGCTTCCACGGGGGCAAGCGTGCGCGCCAGCCAGTGGCGGTACCAGCGGTCGATCTCGTCCTGATCGTGACCGAGCGGGTCTTTGAGATATTTGAGCACCGGAAGGTTGAGCGGTGCGTGAAGTTCTGTGGCGATGGCGTAGGCCAGCTCCCGCGCGGTGTAGCGCTGCTCGATGTCTTCGGGGAGAAGCGGGATGTCGCGATAGGCCTCCTCGAGCCATTCGATCAGCGCTATCGATTGCGCCCGGTCTCGCCCTTCGGCCTCCAGCATCGGCACGCTGCCGAAGGGATTGCGGGTGGTGAACGACGCGCCCTTCTGCTCGGATTGCAGCAGGTTCACCGGCACATTTTCGTAGGCCAGCCCCTTCAGCTCGAGCGCGATGCGCAGGCGGTAAGAGGTCGAGCTGCGATAATAGCCCCAAAGGCGCATGGCTTGTGTCATCAAAACGCCGGAATCCCCGTAATCGCGCGGCCGAGGATGAGGGCGTGGACGTCATGCGTCCCCTCATAGGTATTGACCGTTTCCAGGTTCATCATGTGACGGATGACCTGGTATTCCTCGGAAATTCCGTTGCCTCCGTGCATATCCCGCGCCTTGCGGGCGATATCGAGCGCCTTGCCAACATTGTTGCGCTTGACGATGCTGATCATCTCGGGCGCGAAGCGGCCTTCATCCATCAGCCGCCCGACGCGTAAGCTGGCTTGCAGGCCTAGCGCGATCTCGCTCATCATGTCGGCGAGCTTGAGCTGATAGAGCTGCTTGCTGGCGAGCGGAACGCCGAATTGCTCGCGGTCGAGCCCGTACTGGCGCGCCGCGTGCAGGCAGAACTCCGCCGCGCCCATCGCGCCCCAGGATATGCCGTAGCGCGCGCGGTTGAGACAGCCGAAGGGGCCCTTGAGCCCCTGCACCTCGGGAAAGATGGCGTCGGCCCCGACCTTGACCTCGTCCATCACTACCATGCCGGTGGTGCTGGCGCGCAGGGACAGCTTGCCCTCGATCTTGGGGGCGGAAAGCCCTGCCATGCCTTTCTCGAGGACAAAGCCGCGGATAGCCCCGCCATGAGCCTCGCTTTTGGCCCAAACCACGAAGACGTCGGCGAAGGGGGAGTTGGAAATCCAGGTCTTTGAGCCAGACAGCGAATAGCCGTCGCCGTCTTTCCTTGCGACCGTCTTCATCCCTCCGGGGTCGGACCCGGCATCGGCTTCTGTCAGCCCGAAGCAACCGATCAGCTTGCCGCTGGCGAGGTCGGGAAGGTATTTGCGCTTCTGCTCCTCCGACCCGTAGGCGTGGATCGGATACATGACGAGGCTGGACTGAACGCTGGCCATCGAACGGTAGCCCGAATCCACCCGCTCGATCTCGCGCGCGATCAGCCCGTAGGCGACATAACCTGCTCCCGCGCCCCCATATTCCTCGGGAATCGTGGCGCCGAGCAGGCCAGCTTCTCCCATCATCGGAAACAGCTCGGGATCGTCGACTTCCCTGCTGAAATTCTCGATCACGCGCGGCTGCAGCTGTTCCTGCGCAAATGCATGGGCAGCATCGCGGATCATCCGCTCTTCCTCGGTCAATTGGTCGTCGAGGGAGAAAGGGTCGTCCCAGGCAAAGGGCGCCATTCCGGCCATGGTGTCTCCTTGGTTTCCTCGCCCGATGGCAGGCTCGCGGCATCAGGGCAAGTCCGGGAAATCCGGCAGTGCGGGCGGAATGCCAAAGCCGGAAGTGAGCCATCTAGTTCAACAGACGATAGTGGCTCTCGTCGCAATCGCCCGTGATCCATTGGTCGCCCACCTTGAGCCAGGCGTGAAAGGCGTGAGCACCGTCCTGCCCCCGTTCGGTGCCGATGTGCAGCTGGCTCGCGATCCCCCGCCGCGCAAGCATTTTGCGCGCCGCCAGCGCCTGCGGCAGGCAATTGGGCGCGGTCGGAATATTGCGCGCAGCGCGGTTTACCGCCTGCCGTACGAGACGCAGCGCGGCGGGGTTCGCATGCCCGGTCGGTGCTTCCCGGTTCAAGAGCCTGTCGCGCCACCGCCGGGGCGGGATAAACGTGACCAGCAGCTGCGCCCAGGCAACCAGCGCCAGCGCCTCGATCGCTGCACGTTTCTCCGTGCCGCCGAGCGTCAGGAAGGTACCGAGCTTGCCCATCCGCGCCCTATTGCGGGCGGTTGGCGACCAGATCGTCAACCACGCCCGGATCGGCGAGCGTGGAGGTATCTCCCAGTCTGTCGGTCTCGCTTGCGGCGATCTTGCGCAGGATGCGGCGCATGATCTTACCGCTGCGCGTCTTGGGCAGGGCCGGGGCGAACTGGATCACGTCGGGGGTTGCGATCGGGCCGATCTCCTTGCGCACCCACCGGACCAGCTCGGCGCGCAATTCCTCGTCACCCTCTATGCCCGCGAGGGGGGTCACATAGGCGTAGATACCCTGTCCCTTGACTTCGTGCGGCATGCCCACAACCGCGGCCTCCGCCACGCTCTCGTGCGCCACCAGCGCGCTCTCTACCTCGGCGGTGCCCATGCGGTGACCCGAAACATTGATCACATCGTCGATCCGCCCGGTAATCCAGTAATATCCGTCCGCATCGCGCCGCGCGCCGTCGCCGGTGAAATAATAGCTGGGGTATTGGCTGAAATAGGTCTCGAAGAAGCGTTCGTGATCGCCGTAGACGGTGCGCATCTGCCCGGGCCAGCTCTCCGTGATTACCAGCGCTCCCTGCGCCTCCCCGTCGAGCACCTTTCCTGTCTCCGCGTCGAGCAGCGCGGGCTTGACGCCGAACATCGGCCTGGTCGCACTGCCGGGCCTGAGGTCGGTCGCGCCGGGCAGTGGGGTGATCATCGCTCCACCCGTTTCGGTCTGCCACCAGGTATCGACGATCGGGCAGCGCCCTTCGCCGATCACCTCATAATACCAGTTCCACGCTTCGGGATTGATCGGCTCGCCGACCGTACCGAGCAATCTCAAGGAATTTCGGCTTGTTCTTGCGACGAATTCGTCTCCCTCGCGCATCAGCGCGCGCAGCGCGGTGGGGGCCGCGTAGAAGATTTCGACGCCGTATTTGTCCACCACCTGCCAGAGGCGCGAATGATCGGGGTAATTGGGCACGCCCTCGAACATCACCTGGGTCGCGCCATTGAGCAGCGGGCCGTAAACCACATAGCTGTGTCCGGTGACCCACCCGACATCCGCCGCGCACCAATAGACGGGCATGTTCCCATCCGGGCCGGGCTGGTAATCGAAAACATATTCATGGGTCATGCTGGTCCACACCGCGTAGCCGCCCGTGGTGTGGAGCACGCCCTTGGGCTTGCCGGTCGAGCCGCTGGTGTAGAGGATGAACAGCGGGTCTTCGGCGTCCATCAGCTCCGGCGGGCATTCGGCCAGCTGATCCGCCACCGCATCGGTCCAAGTCACGTCGCGGCCCTCGACCATCGGCACGGCCGCACGGGTATGTTCGAGCATGATCACGGTCTTCACCGTCACCTTCTCGCACGCCGCATCGACATTGGCCTTGAGCGGAACGGTCTTGCCGCCCCGCAGGCCCTCATCGGCGGTGACGACGATGTCGGAGCGGCAATCCGCTATCCGCCCTGCCAGCGCGTCGGGGCTGAATCCGGCGAATACCACCGAGTGCACCGCCCCGATCCGCGCGCAGGCGAGCATGGCGATCGCCGCTTCGGGCACCATCGGCAGGTAAATCGTCACGCGGTCCCCCTTCGCGACGTCTCGCGCCTTCAGCGCATTGGCGAAGCGGCAGACCTCGGCGTGCAGCTGGCGGTAGGTAAGCGTGCGGGCTTCGCTCGAGGGATCGTCCGGCTCCCAGAAGATGGCAACGCTGTCGCCCCGCGTCTCGAGATGCCGGTCGAGCGCATTGGCGCAGATGTTCAGCCTGCCGCCCGCGAACCAGCGAATATGGAAGTCCTCCTTCTCGAAGCTGGCATCCTTGACGGTGTCGAAAGGACTCAGCCATTCGATCCGCTGCGCTTCCTCGCGCCAGAAGGCGTCGACATCCTCGACCGACCGGCGGTATTTCTCCGCGTAGCTAACGGCGTCGATGATGGCCCGATCGGCCCATTGGCGGGGGACGGAATAGGTCCTGGCTTCGCTCACATCACTCTCCTCGCGCGGGTGCTGCGCGAGGGATAGGCAATGCAGAGGTGGTGTTCCAGAGGCTTGCCGGACGCGTCAGGCGGTGTGAAGCGCCTGCTGAACGCTCTCAATTACCTGAGCGGGCGGGCAGGGCTTGGCGAGCGCGGCCGCGCTTGGAAAGCGCTCGTTGACTTCGCCCGGCGCATAATTGCCCGAATGGAAGATGACAGGCACGTTTTCGGCCATCAATTGCTCGGCGAGCGGGAAGGAATTGCCATCGTCCAACTGGACATCGAGAATGGCAAGATCGGGCTTGTGCTTCTGGAACGAGAGCATGGCGGAAGAAACGTCGCAGAATGGCCCTGCGACCGTGTAGCCCGCTTCTTCGACTGTATTGCACAAATCATAGGCGATGATCGCCTCGTCCTCGGCGACGAGAATGACTGGCTGTCTCATGCTGCTCCGCTCCGCTTGATTTGGCCGACCCAACTATGATTAACACGCCGCCTCCAGCTAGGTTCCTGATCAATCGAGCCGGCCAAATTTGCTTTCGTAACCGGCCATGTCGCCGTTCTCCAGAAGCCGCGCCTGTTCGACCCAGTTGTCGCGCTGGATGCGGCCATGGAACCGCCCGAGGCGCGCATCGATCCGCTCTATGTCCCCCTCCTCCCAGGCCGCGATCTGCGCGAAGCGGGTCACGCCGAGTTCGTTCAGCAAAGTGGCGACTTTAGGCCCGATGCCCTTGATCCGGGTGAGGTCGTCGCCGCCGGATGGGGCCGCGACATCCGCCTGTCGCTTTTCCACGGCAGCGCTGATTGCTTCGCCAGCGCCCGCGATCGCCTCGGGGGCGGTCGGGGGCACGACAGACGGTTCCGAAGCGCGCGCGCCGTCGATCAGCGCCTGGTTGCGCGCGGCAGGCGCGGCACCTTCGTCAAGCACATCGCCGCGCTTGCCGGTCACGCGCGCCCTGCGCCGCGCGTGAAACATGTACCAGGAGATCGCCAACCCGGCCACGAGAGCCAGCACGATCAGCCACCAATTGGCTGCGATCACATCGGTCACGGATTTTTCCTTTCCTGCTGCTGAGGAGCTCGCCGCCTTCGAACCGCTCGAGCCCGGCCCACGGCTACCTTGCCCCAGACGAACCCGCCAAGCGCCAGACCCAGCGCATAAGCGGCGAGCATGAGCACGATCACCTCGAACCAGATCGGCATGTCAGCGGGCCCCCGGAGTATCGACCGGCGTGGGAACCAGCGGCTTGATCATGATGACGGAAAACTCGATACGGCGGTTGGCCGGGTCTTCGGGCGTCAGACCTTCGGCCGGGGAACTCGAGCCAACCCCGGTGGCGCGCAGACTGTCGCGCGGAATGCCCCGCCCGACCAGTTCCTCACGCACTGCGCGCGCGCGGTCGAAGCTCAGCGCGAGATTGGCTTCCTCGGCTCCCGACTTGTCGGTATGCCCGGTGACCGCGATGCGCGATCCGAGACACGGGCGAAGCGCCTCGGCAACCTCATCAAGCAAGGGCGCACTCGTTGCGGTCAGTTCCGAGGAGCCTTCCTCGAAGCGGATGGTGCGGGTCCGCAGCAAGCCGTCCACATCATCCTGGCAGTGAAGCGGAGTGAAGGCGGGATCCCCGCTTTCGGCGACGACGGTCCCGTCGGCCCAGAACACCCCGCCGACACCCGGAATGGACGCGACCGCCCCGGCAACGCGAGCGCGCGTACTTTCGTCCAGCCCGTTGCCGTGGGAAAGTCGCGGGTGGCGAGTGGCCGCACCCCAATTATTCAGGAAATGCGCCTTCACCGGTTCGCCACCCGTCACGGCTATCGCCTCGCGCGCCATCGTCTGCCGGCTCTCGACGAATTGCGCCGCATAGGGCCGGCTACCCAGATATCCAGCGACGACGACGAGCGCGGCTCCGGCAAACACGGCAAAGGTGGGGCGAATATTCACGCTGCCAGCCTCTAGCCGGGCGGGCCCTCCCACGAAAGGGGTCTTGCCCGCCGTCCTAGTCCGCAGCGGGCGCCACTTTCTTGCGAAACAACACCCGGTCTTCCGGGCCAAACCCCTTGCGCCAAATGACCCAGCCGTAGGTCAGCAGAATTGCGGGGATTCCGAACAGGAGCTCGGCCCATTCGGGAAGACGAGTCGCCACAAAACCTACCACCACTGCGGGCGCAGCCGCCCACACCAGCACCCAGCGCCAGTTGTTGACCGGATGGCCCAGCAGTTTCGACAGCAGCAGCGCCTTGATCAGGCTCGCGGCACCGAGCGCAACCATCAAAGCGATAGCGACAGCCGCCGCCTTATAGGGTTCGCCATAGCCCGAACGTTCGACCAGCATGATCAGGGCCAAAGTCAGCCCGATCTGGAAGGCGATCGTGCCAACCGATATCCACAGGTTCTTGACGCGCGCCATGTAGATCAACGCGGCCTCCGAGACCACGGCGGTCGCGGCGACCACCTCCGCCGCCAGCAGGAAAGCAAGCGCGCCGGTGCCGCCTACGAAATTGGGCCCCACCAGTCCCATGACCGCCTCGCCCGGCACGCCCAGCGCAAGCGCGATGCCCGCTTGCGCGGCAATGATCCAGAAACCCACCTGGCAGACCTGCTGGGCGATCGCGGCGTAATTCTTCACCTTAAGGTTCTTGGTGATGACCGGGCCCAGGATGGGCTCGAAACTGGTCTTCAGCTTCTGCGGCAAGCTCGCGACCTGTTGCGCGACGTAATAGACACCGACTGCGGCGGGAACGGCAAACAGACCCAGAATGAAGATATCGACCCGCCGCGTGCCCCATTCGATGGCATCGGCCGTCGCCAGGGGAAGCGCGCGCAGCGTCATCCGGCTCATGGCGGCAGGGCGCGGCCGCCACGCCTTGGGCAGCCCGTAGCTCCTGAAAAAGAACCACAGGCCGGTTAGCAGCCCGGCGTAGATCGAGACGAGATAGGCCATCGCCAATCCCGATTCCCGGAGGAGCGGGACGAAATAGAACGCTCCTGCGAGGATCGAGATAGTCCACGGCTCGACCACTGCACGCGCCCGCACTGTAGTTGCGACATCATAGCGATAGGCCTGTGCGGCGAGCACGATTTCGGTAAGCGCATAGCCGGGAATGGCCAGGACGATCAGCCGGTCGAGCTCGGTATGTTCCCCAGAGGGAAACAGCGGCGCAGGGACGAACCAGAAGAACACGGCCGCGAGCGAGGAAAACAGCACCGCGAGCAATATCCCGTCGAACACGAGATTGGCAGGGTGGATCTCCTCCCCCTCGCTCAGCCGCTGCGCCAAACCGCGTTTCTCGCCCATCGCACAGACCAATGCGACGAGTTCGACGACCACCAGCGCCGAAGCGAAGCGTCCCAGCGCATCGGCTCCGTACAGCCGGCCGGCGATGAACAGGAACGGCAGCCGCGCGGCAAGCCGCAGCAGGAACCCGATGAAATTGGTTCGCCCCCCCTTGGCAAGCGCGGCGATATCGCCATCGTCGCCCGGTGGCGCGGCGGGGGTAAGCGCCATCTCAGCTCTCGCGTTCGGCCCTGAGCGGACGCGAAAGGAGCGCGGAAACTACCTCGCTTGCATCGTCGCCTTGGAGCAGGCGCACGACCGCGGCAACGATCGGCATGGCGATGCCGCGCTCGGTGGCGAGCGCGTGGAGCGCCGGTGCGGTATGCGCGCCTTCGGCAACGGTGGTGCGATTGCTCATCAGCTCGCTAGCATCGCGCCCTTCGCCGAGCGCCTTCCCCAGCGTGAAATTGCGGCTCGCGGTGGAAGTGCAGGTCAGCACGAGATCGCCGAGGCCGCATAGTCCGGCGAGCGTTTCCGCCTCCGCCCCCAGCGCCTCGCCGAAGCGCAGCATCTCGGCATAACCGCGTGCGATCAGCGCTGCGCCGGCGTTCTGGCCGAGGCCCAGGCCTTCGACGACTCCGCAGGCGATCGCCAGCACGTTCTTCACCGCCCCGCCGATCTCGGCGCCTGTGACGTCGGCTGTGTAATAGGGGCGGAATGCGGGGCGGGCGATAATCGGCGCGAGACGTTGCCATTGCGCCTCGCGCCCCCCGCAGGCGAGCGTCACCGCCGTCGGCTGACCTGCCGCCACTTCATGCGCGAAAGTGGGACCGGACAAGACCGCGATGTCGCTTTCCGGTGCCACTTCGCGCGCGACATGGTTCATCACGCGCCCGCTGCCCG
>JBBSMH010000061.1:0-9558 GCA_038233275.1 Sphingomonadales bacterium
GCGTCGGCGACCGCGGCGGCATCGGCCGCGGCGGCATCGCCGGCATCCTCGATCTGCTGCTGCTCGGAAGCGCTCGGCTCGGCGGGCTCTTTCTCGACCCTCGTCGCGTTCGGATCGGAGACCGGTTCCGCGGTCACGCCCTCGAGCGCGTCGGTCGCGGGCATTTCGACGGTGTCGGGCTCGGCTTCGGTCGATGCGTCGTCGGCGCTGCCGCAGGCGGCAAGCGCGAAAATACCGGCGGTGACGAAGGCTAGGCGAAGTTTCATCGTGATTCCTCCAGAGTAGGGGCGCCGCGGCAGGCGGGCGCGGGTCCCTCGCCCGTGTTAGTATGCCCTGGCGCCTCTCTCCAAGGGGAAAATTGACCAGATGGGCCGTTCATTTGCCCCGCCCGATCTGCCATCAGACGCTGCGATGGATATGCCCGCCCACGACACGATGCCCGAAGGCGCGCTGGACGCCCTCAAGCAGACCTTCGGCTTTGCTGACTTTCGCGGGGCCCAGGCGGACGTGGTCGCGCGCGTGCTGCAGGGGGAGTCCACTCTCGCGGTCATGCCGACCGGCGCAGGAAAGTCGCTGACCTACCAGCTGCCCGCGACGATGCTCGATGGCACCTGCGTGGTCATCTCCCCGCTCATCGCGCTGATGCACGACCAACTGCGCTCTGCGCGGGCCAACGGCATTCGCGCGGCGACGCTGACCAGCGCCGATGCCGACTGGCGCGAAACGCAGGAGGCGTTCCGCACCGGCGAGCTCGATCTGCTATACGTCGCACCCGAACGAGCCAGCCAGCCCCAATTCCGTCAATTGCTGTCCTCCGCTCCGCTATGCCTGTTTGCCGTGGACGAAGCGCATTGCGTCTCCGAATGGGGACATGATTTCCGCCCGGACTATCGCCAGCTGCGCCCGTTGATGGATGCCTTTGCGCAGGTACCGCGCCTCGCACTTACCGCCACGGCGGACCGCCAGACGCGCGCGGATGTCCTGGCCCAGCTTGGCATCCCCGAAGACGGGCTGGTGCTCGCCGGGTTCGATCGGCCCAATATCCGCTACACGATCACGCACCGCGAAAACCCGGTGCGGCAATTGACGCAGCTGATGGCCGAACAGCCGGGCCCGGGCATCATCTATGCGCCGACCCGGCGGAGGGTGGAGGATTTAACCCGAAGGGTGGCCGAAGCTACGGGGCGCGAGGTGCGTGCCTATCACGCCGGCCTTCCGGCGGAAGAGCGGGCGGCCAACCAGGCTGCCTTCGTTGCGAGCGAGGACATGGTGATCGTCGCCACGATTGCCTTCGGCATGGGTATAGACAAGCCCGACGTGCGTTTCGTCGCGCATGTCGGCGTGCCCAAGTCGATCGAAGCCTATTATCAGGAGACCGGGCGCGCTGGCCGCGATGGCGATCCGGCGTTGGCGAGCATGCTGTGGGGCGCGGGCGATTTCGCCACTGCGCGCCAGCGACTTGTCGAAGTGGAGGACAGCCGCCGCGCCGCCGAACGCGCACGGCTCGATGCGCTCGCCACGCTGGTCGAGACGCCCAAGTGCCGGCGCGCGTTGCTGCTGCGTCATTTCGACGAAGATCCGCCCGAACGCTGCGGCAATTGCGACAATTGCCTCGACGCGCCCGCAGTGATCGATGCCAGCGAAACCGCGCGCAAGCTGCTCTCGGCGGTCTATCGCACGGGCCAGAGCTTCGGTTTCGGCCATATCCGCAAGGTGCTGACCGGCAGCGAAGACGAGCGCATTCGCCAGCGCGGGCACGATGAGCTGAGTGTGTTCGGAATCGTCGAGGGCGAGGAGGTGCGGCTGCTCCAGCCGCTTTCGAGAGCGTTGCAGGCGCGCGGAGCACTGGTGGCGACCGAGCATGGCGGGCTGGCACTGGCGGGGGATGCGCGCGCGATCCTGACCGGCGTTGCCTCGGTCGAGATCGTCCTGCCGCCGAATCGCGCGGGTCGTCGCCGTCGGGACGGCTCGCCCAACCCGGTGGGCGACCCGCTGTTCGAGGCCTTGCGCGCGCTGCGCAAGGAGCTGGCCGAGGAAGCGCAGGTACCTCCCTATGTCGTCTTCCATGACGCCACGCTGCGCGAGATGACCGCCCGCCGACCAGAGTCACTCGCCCAATTGGGCGCGATCGCCGGCGTCGGAGCGAAGAAGCTGGAAGCCTATGGCGAGCGTTTCCTTGCCGCGATCGCGCGCAACTGAGACCGATCGTGGCGATGACGCGTGAGCAAATTTCTTTTCGGTGTGTTAACCCTTACGATGTAAGCAAACCGCATGATTGATGAGGTCCGATCCTCGACGACGCGCCCCTCGCTATGGCTGATGGCGCTGCTCGGCGTATTGGCGGTCGCGGCGATCCCTGCCGCGGCGCTGCTGGCGCAGGAGGGTGGACGCCCAGGCTTCACTATTGCGGAAACCGGGCGCGGATATGCGCGCCTGCAGCAGGCCGTGGATGCGATCGGAGATGGCGATGGCACAGTGATGATCGCTCCCGGGACTTACCGCCAATGCGCGGTCCAGCGCGGCGGTCGGATCGCCTATCGCGCGACGCAACCTGGCCGAACGGTTCTCACGGGTACGACCTGTGAAGGCAAGGCCGCGCTGGTGCTGCGCGGACGGGGCGCCCTGGTCGAAGGTCTGGTGTTCGCCGATCTCGCGGTGGAGGACCGCAACGGGGCGGGGATCCGGCTCGAACGTGCCGATCTCACGGTCTCGCAAAGCTGGTTCCGCGACAGCGAGCAGGGCATTCTCTCCAACCGTGATCCGCAAGCGCGCATCCGGATCGACAAGTCCACCTTCTCGCGGCTGGGGACCTGCGAAGGCGAAGGCGGCTGCGCACATTCGATCTATCTCGGCGATATCGGCGAGCTGGTCGTGACCAACAGCCGGTTCGAGACCGGCACCGGGGGGCATTACGTCAAGTCGCGCGCCGCGCGGAACGTCATCGAGGGAAACAGTTTCGACGACAGCGCGGGGCGCGGCACCAATTACATGATCGACCTGCCTAACGGTGGCGGGGGCGCGGTGCGCGGCAATTGGTTCGTCCAGGGCCGCGACAAGGAGAATTATTCCGCCTTGATCGCGGTGGGAGCGGAAGAAGCCAGCTACAGCTCCGACGGCCTCGCGATCGAAGGCAACGACGCGCGGCTGGTCCCGGGCTTGCGGCGAAGCACTGCCTTCATCGCCGACTGGACCGGCGACGCGCTGATAGTGCGCGACAATCGGCTGGGCGCGGGCATCCGGCCGTTCGAGCGGCGCTGAACGAAAGTATTGGCCGCGCGCTCACGGCAGCAGATGCCCCGCGCGGTCGCGCTTGGTGGCGAGATAGCGGATGTTGTGCGGATTGTCGGGCAGCGCGTGCGGCACGTGCTCGACCACTTCGACGCCTTGCGCCGCGAGCGCTTCGAGCTTGGCCGGATTGTTGGTCATCAACCGGATGCGCGCGATGTTCATCAGTTCGAGCATCCGCGCCGCGGTGGGGAAATCGCGCGCCTCCTCGGGTAGGCCCAGCCGGGTGTTGGCCTCGAGCGTGTCGAAGCCCTGGTCCTGCAACCGGTAGGCGCGCAGCTTGTTGATCAGGCCGATCCCGCGGCCTTCCTGCCGCATGTAAAGCAGGACGCCCCAGCCGCCCGTCGTGGCCTCCATTGCCATAGCCGCCAGCGCCCCGTCGAGCTGCGGCCCGCAATCGCACTTGAGGCTGCCCAGCACGTCTCCGGTCAGACATTCGGAATGCAGCCGCACGAGCGGCGGTTTATCGGCGCTCCGGCTGCCGATCACCAGCGCGATATGCTCGCGCGTGTCGGCGGGACTGCGGAAGGCAATGATCTCCGCATCCGCGGTCGCGGTCACCGGCAGACGCGCGCGCGCTGCGATAAGCAGATGCGCGGGATCGGCGTAGTCCGCGAGGTCGGCGGGCGAAACCTGAAGAGCCTCGTCGGCGCCGACGGGATCGACCAGGAAAGCAGGCAATATCCCGGCGATCCGCGCCAATTCGAGCGCCGCCGCCGCTTCCTCTGCCCATTCCAGCGCGAGTGCCTTGAACGGCCCCTTGAGCGGGGTGCGGAGATCGAGCGCGGGATCGGCCACCGCCATCGCCGCCGGAATGTCGAAATCCCCGACCCCCCTCATCAGCACCGGCTGGTGTGGCACCGCGGCTTCGCGCTGGTTGGCCAGCTTCAGCGTCGCCGCGCGACTGGCCGAGATCAGCATGCGTGCGCCACGCAAGTCTTCGCGACAGGCAGTTTCGACCGGTTGCAGCACGGGTGCTTCGCGGACCCGGATCGGCCAGCCGTGACGCAGCGCGTCGACCGCCTGTGCTGCGCGGCGCGCTTGCGAGGCGGCAGTCCCGCTCAGAAGGCAAACTCGGTGACGAGCGGGACGTGGTCCGAAGGCTTGTCCCAGTCGCGCGCATATTCGTGCACCGCGTGGCCCGTGACCTGCCGCGCCAGTTCCGGGCTCGCCCACATGTGGTCGAGACGGCGTCCACGATCCCCGATCCTCCGGTCCTTTGCGCGGTAGCTCCACCAGCTGAAATAGCGTTCGGACGCCCGGATGTGCTGGCGTCCGATGTCGTCCCAGCCGTGCGCGTCCATGAAGCGCTGGAGCGTCTCCACCTCCAGCGGAGTGTGACTGACGACCGTGAGCAGTGCCTTGTGGTTCCAGACGTCGCATTCGAGCGGGGCAACATTGAAGTCGCCGACGATCAACGTCGGGCGGTCCACCCTCTCGGCCCAGCGCGTCATCCGCTCAAAGAAATCGAGCTTCTGGCCGAATTTCACATTCTGCTCGCGGTCCGGGATGTCGCCCCCCGCCGGAACATAGACGTTCTCGACGATCATTCCCTGGTGCGCGGGATGAGTCAGCTGCACGCCGATATGGCGCGCCTCGCCATTGTCCTGCCAATCGTGCTTGGAGAAATCCCGGAACGGCACTTTCCCGATGGTCGCGACGCCGTGATAGCCCTTCTGGCCGTGCACTGCGAAATGCTCATATCCCAACGCGCGGAAAGCCTCATAGGGAAACTGGTGCTCCTGGCACTTGATTTCCTGCAGGCAGAGGATGTCGGGCGCCTGTTCTTCAAGAAAACGCGCGACGATCGGCATGCGCAAGCGCACCGAATTGATGTTCCAGGATGCGACGGAGACCATGAAGGGCGCTTTAGGGGCCGGCTCGTAGAGCGGCAAGGCCACCCGCTCCACCAGGACTGCACCCACAACAAACTCCACACACAAAAACCCCCGAGCCGGGGGCATTGGCTCGAGGGTTCCTGTGTGCGTTCGTCACGCTATATCAGGTCGGGGTACCGAAGACCGGGTAACAGGGGGGAACCCGTCCTCAACCGTCCTGATGACCCATCAATATCCCCGGTGTGCTTTCTGCTCAATGAATGCGCCATCACGGAATACCGCAAGGCCGCCACGGCCCGTCGCCGGAGCGGGGCTCAACGGCGGCGGGACGAACGGCGCGGGTCGGTAAAGGTGAACGCGCTGTCGGCGACCGACATGCCGTAACGGTGATTGCGCAGCCGCACGGTGGTGCGGTGGTTCTGGGAATCGAGTGCCACCCAATTGGTCAATCGCAGACCTCCCGGCGCCGAAGCATCGCGTGTGAAAATCAGCGTGATGACGCCGAACTCGGGCCGCTTGGGATCGCGCACCTCTACGCTCACGACGTCGGGGTGGCTGGTAGACACCAGCTTGCCGTATTTCTTCACGTCGCGGTTGGGATCGAGCAGCGCGCCGAGCGGGGAATTGCTGATGGGCCAGCGCTGGACCTGATCGACCTCGTAATCGACCAGATAAAGCGACTTGCCGTTCGAGACGACCAGCATTTGCGCCGATTTGTCGTATTCGAAGCGGATCTTGCCCGGGCGCTTCAGCGTCAGTTCGCCACCGATCGTTCGGCCCTGCCGGTCGGTCTGGGTGAAATCGGCTTTCATGGTCGAAATGCCACGCAGCGCGGCGAGCGCACGGTCGAGATCGCCTTCCGCCGCGACAACGGGGGCGGGGGCGGCCAGATAGGCAGCGGGAAGGGCAGCCGTCATCGCCAGCGCGAGTGCGGAAGCGAGGGGCCTGCGGAATTTGATGGACACTGTGTTCATGCTCCTGGAATTACGGTCGGAGCATTGAACCATCGCTGAATTCGGGTGGTTCCCGTCGTTCAGAAACACCGCCCCTCGATCACTTGATCTTGGCTTCCTTGAACTCGACGTGCTTGCGCACGACCGGGTCGTATTTGCGGAAGGTCATCTTCTCGGTGATGTTGCGCGGGTTCTTCTTCGTCACGTAATAGAAGCCCGTGTCTGCGGTCGAGACGAGCTTGATCTTGACGGTTGCGGGCTTCGCCATGGCGGTTTCCTGAATTCTCGATAAAGTCGGAACAAATAGGGGCTTCGGGCCCGAAAGAACAAGGCGGCACTCAGCATGCCGCCCTCGTCGGCGCGGCCCTTGGGCGAATCAGGGGTAAAAGTCAAGCGCGGCTACCACTCGACCTTGCCCCGCTTCGCCTTGACCTCGCCGCGTTCCTTCTTGGCCTTCAACCGCTTGACCTTGCCGACGCGATTGACCCGCACCTTCTTGCGCCGCGGCGGCGGTTTGAGCGCCTCTTCCAGCAGCGCGATCAGGCGCTCGCGCGCAGCCTCGCGATTCTGGTCCTGTGTGCGGTATTCGTTGGCGGTCAAGACGATCTCGCCGCCCTTGGTCATGCGGCTACCGGCGATTTCGCTGAACCGCTCAAGCGCATCGGGTGGCAAGCCGAGCGCCGACACATCGACGCGCAATTGCACCGCGGTGGCGACCTTGTTGACGTTCTGGCCGCCGGGTCCGCTGGCGGCGATGAACTTCTCCTCGAGAATCTCCAGCGCGGTATCGACGATCCTACCCATCGCCGAAGCCCAGCGCGGCGAGATCGGCGGGGAGCGGGGCGCTCGCCTCGACCGGCGGCTTGCCATCGCGCGGTACGAGGATGCCCGATGCGTGGAGCATGGTGCGCCTGGCGCCCTTGCCGTCTCCATAGACGGGGTCTCCCAGCAAGGGGAGGCCGATCCCGCTTGCCGCATGGACCCGGATCTGGTGCGTGCGCCCTGTCTCGGGACGAAACTCGACCAGGGCGCGGCCGCCGTTCTCCGCCAGCACCCGCCAGTGCGTCACCGATGGCTTGCCTTTTCTGGCGGGGATCATGCGCCAGCCCTTTTCGGCGCTGCTGATCTTCGCCAGTGCCAGCTCGATGGTGCCGTCGGTCTCGCGCGGCACGCCGGCCAGGATCCCGAGATACCGCTTCTCGACCAGCCGTTCCTCGAAACTGCGCGCGAAGCGCTTGAGCGCCTTGGGATTGCGCGCGAGCAAGAGGCAGCCGCTGGTGTCGGTGTCGAGCCGGTGCACCGGAGCCGGTGCGCGCTGGAAACCGAGCTTGAGCGCTTCGAGATGGTCCTCGAGCGAAACTCCGCCCTTGCGCGGCTGTTCTATCGGCAGCCCGCCGGGCTTGTCGATCACCAGCGCCTCGCCGTCCTCGAACAGAATTGGAGGATGGCTCATCGGGTCGCCAGCTTCGCTGGGACGAGGCCGCGCACGGCGTTGCCGAGAAAGAAACCATTCTCTAGATCGCTCACGGTGAGTTCCGCCTCGCGCGCCTTGCCCGCCTCGATCAGCGAGCGGCGGAGCACCCCGGGCAGCAAGCCGAGCGATGCCGGGGGCGTCAGCAGCATGCTGTTCTCATCCGCGACGAAGACATTGCTGATGGCGCCTTCGCTCACCAACCCGTCGTCGCGCAGAAAGATCGCCTCGCGCGCGCCATTCTCGCGGGCGACCGCGCGGGCATCTTCGTAGAACCCGCGATCGCTGGTCTTGTGGCGCAAGCGCCGGTCGCCCGGATCGACCGGCAGCGGCAGGAGTATGCATTCCACCGTCTCCTCGCCTGCCTTCTCGAGTGCAGCCGCCTCGAGCGATATCGCGCCGACGCGCGCCGCCCGCAGGCGCACCTTGTGCGGCGCGGAGAGATCGAAGCACAGCGCATGGATGCAGTTGCGCGCCTCGTGCCGGTCGAAGGCGAAGCCGAACTCGGCCGCGCTCGCCTTCATCCGTTCGAGATGGAGTTCGAGCAATGCGATCCCCTCTTCGGGATCGAAGCGCATCGTCTCGATCAGGTCGAACCCCGGGGCAGGGCTGTCCGGCGCGCTCGCGCGGGCGAAGCCGCCTTTGAGCAGCGCTTCGCGCCATTCGACATGCGGGTCGCTGTCGGCAACGATCGCGCCGCCCACCCCCAGCACCGCCTTGCCGCGCGCATTCTCGATCTCGGTCAGCCGGAGCGTTCGAATGGCGACATTGAAGGCAGCATCCCCATCTGCGTCGATCCGCCCGATCGCGCCGCAATAGGGCCCGCGCGCATCGCGTTCGGTTTGCGCAATCAGTTCCATCGCGCGGATCTTGGGCGCGCCGGTGATCGATCCGCAAGGGAAGAGCGCGCGCACGAGATCGATCGCGCCCTGGCCTTCAGCAAGCTTCGCGCGCACCGTGCTGACCATCTGGTGGACCGTCGGATAGCTTTCGACGGAAAAGGGCGCTTCGACGCGGACACTTCCGGGCTCGGCGACCCGCGAGAGATCGTTGCGCAGCAGATCGACAATGATCAGGTTTTCGGCCTTGTCCTTCTCGCTCCCTGCCAATTCCTCGCGCAGCGCGGTGTCCTCGGCCTCCTCGCGACCCCGCGGCCTGGTGCCCTTCATCGGCTTCGTTTTCGCCTCGCGGCCCCTGAGCGAGACGAACAGCTCGGGTGAGAGGCTGAGCAGCCAATGCGATCCGTCGAAGACCAGACCGCCATAGCCTGCCTGCGCCGCGGGCCGGAGCGCCGCGTGAAGCGCCATCGGATTGCCGGTGAAGCCGCCGGCCAGCGGCAGGGTCAGATTGGCCTGGTAGATGTCGCCCGCGCGGATCGCCTCCTGCAGCGTGGCGAAAGCGGCCTCGTAGGCGCCTTGCGAGATTTGCGGATCGAGTGGGCCCAGCATGGCGGTGCCGTGCGCGTGGGATGAAAGCCACGCCGCCACCTGGTCCGCCGCGATCCGCTCGGGCGCGTCGAACAGGCCGAGCCAGACCAGCGGCCCCGCCGCACCGCTGTGGGCATCGGCCAGCACTCGCAGGCGCGGTTCGAGCGCCAGACCGGCTTCATAGGCGATGTATCCCGCCAGATGCCGGCCGGTCTCGACACGGGCCCTGTCGGCTTCGGTCAGGACCCGCGCGACCTCGTCGGGCCGGCGCGCGACGAACACTTGCGTAGGTTCTTGGAACAGCAGCGCATCGGCCGCACCTGTAGCCCGCGCGTCGTCGAGCAGGACCAGTGGCGTACGCTTACCCATCTCCGCCCTCCTTTACCGTCTGCACTCGCCAAGTCGAGTGCTTGACCGGCGCGGGCTGTCTGCGCCAGACGATGCCGGAGCAACGCAGCGTGCCGAGGAGCGGGCTTTGGACGATATCTTTCTGGGACTGGGCGAGGATGGCGGGAAGCAATACCTCCGCCTGGCGCAGGCCAATCGCCACGGCCTGATCGCAGGCGCGACCGGCACTGGCAAGA
>JBBSMH010000062.1:0-9476 GCA_038233275.1 Sphingomonadales bacterium
AGCTTTCTCCCGGTGCTCGACGCGCTCCACGGTGAAGACCGCGTAGATGTCGTAACCTGCCGACAGGAAGGCGGGGCCGCATTCATGGCTTGTGCCGACGGCGCGATGACCGGGCGCCCTGGCATCTGCTTTGTCACACGTGGCCCTGGCGCGACCAACGCCAGCATCGGCGTGCATGTCGCGATGCAGGATTCTCAGCCGATGATACTCTTCGTTGGCGATGTGGATTCGCAAATGCGTGATCGCGAGGGGTTCCAGGAACTCGATTTCGCCGCCTTCTTCGGCCCGGTTTGCAAATGGGCAGCCCGCATCGACAGCGCCGCGCGGATCCCCGAATATGTCGCACGCGCCTATGCCACCGCCATTTCCGGCCGTCCCGGACCGGTGGTGCTCGCACTCCCTGAGGATATGTTGGGTCAACAGGTTCAGGGGGTCCCCCGCCCCTACGTTACCCGCCCCGCGCAGGCGCCGTGCCCGGACGCTCTGCAAACGATGATGGCGCTGATCGGCGATGCGGCATCGCCCGTAGGGATCATCGGCGGAGCGGGCTGGAACGCCAAGGCGCGTCAGTATTTCCAGCTTTTCGCGGAACGAATCGGCCTTCCGGTCGCCACGGCATTCCGGCGCCAGGACGCGATTTCGCCTTCGAGCGGCGTCTATGCCGGCAATCTCGGCTATGGACCCAATCCCAAACTCATCGAGCGGGTGAAGAATGCGGACCTCATCCTTGCGGTGGGCGCGCGGCTCGGGGAAGCGACGACCGATGGCTATGCCGTTCCACCGCTGAGCGACAAAGACCGAAAGCTCATCCATGTCTACCCTGACCCGGAGGAACTCGGCCGGGTCTATCAGACCGATCTCGCCATTTGCGCAGCGATGGACGATTTTGCCGAAAGCGTGGCCCTGTGGGATGATAGCGAGGTCTTATCCTTCGATGCGAGCGCCAAGGCCCATGCCCAATGGGAAAGCTGGGCCACCGCCCGCCCCACCGACCACGCGCTCGATTTGGGAATGTGCGTCCAGTTCATGCGCGACACCCTCCCCTCCGACACGATCGTCTGCAACGGAGCAGGCAATTTTTCTGGCTGGTGGCACCGGTATTGGCGCTATGAAGGCTTCCCCACGCAGCTAGCGCCCACTGCGGGCGCAATGGGGTACGGCATTCCCGCTGCCGTTGCCGCGGCTCGCCGTTTCCCCGACCGGGCCGTGGTGGCGGTGGCAGGAGACGGCGACTTCCTGATGAACGGGCAGGAACTGGCAACCGCCGTCCATCACGGTTGCGACATGATGGTGATCGTGGTCGACAATTCGGCCTACGGCACCATCCGCATGCATCAGGAACGCGAATATCCCGCGCGTATCTCCGCAACCCAACTTGTGAATCCCGATTTCTCCGCGCTGGCGAAGGCCTTTGGCGGATGGTCGGCACGCGCGGAGACCACCGGGCAGTTCAAGCAGGCTTTGGTAGAAGCGGAAGGACGCACGGGGCTGCGCCTCATCCATTGCCTGGTAGACATAGAACAACTCGCGGCCAGTGGTGCAAGCGTCAGCGGACTGAGGAGGGGATGAAAAAAAGGCCGCCGGAGAGGCGGCCTTTTCGGGTGACGAGCGGTAGAATCAGACGTCGTTGCCCAAGGCGCCCTCGACCTTGCCCTTGAATTGCTGAGCTTTGCCCTTGTTCTCCTGGCTCTTGCCTTCACGCTCGAGGCGCTCGTTGTCGGTCATCTCGCCAACGGACTGCTTGGTATTGCCGCTCATCTCGTTGGCGTTTCCTTTTGTTTTCTCGGTCAGTTCGCCCATGAGGCCATCTCCTTTTATGCAAATGCGGGGAAATTCCCGCGGATACATGAAAATAACGGGTGGACGTGACGGGCGTTCCGCGAATCCTGCCGTACGACCGCTGCCATGAGGTCTAAAGTGCGCCCATCCGGCAGATGATCTGCCACTCGCTGGGAGTGATCTCTGCGACAGATAAACGGGATTGCCTCACCAACTCGCATTCGGCCAGACTTGGCTCTGCTTTTATCTGCTTTAGAGTAACGGCTTTCGGCAGCCTGGTCTTTGGCTTTACCTTCACTGCTGCCCATTTGCCTTCCGGATCCGTGGGATCCGGGATTCCCGCCACGCTGACTGCGCAGATACCGACGATCTCCAGCCCTTCGCGCGAGTGATAGAAGAACGCCTCGTCCCCCACCTCCATGGCCGCGAGATTGTTCTTGGCGCGATGGTTGCGAACCCCGTCCCAGACTTCTTCTCCATTCCGGACCAGATCGTCCCAACCGAACTTGAACGGTTCCGATTTCATCAGCCAGTAGCGCGACATTCTGGATCCCTGGTTTCGCTACGAGCGCGATAGGCGAGAATGAGCGCCGGCACCACCTTGCTGCCCGAGCAAGTCCATTCGCTGACCTTTTGCACGATTAACTGCTTTTTTATGACCTCGCTCCCATAGCTTGCGCTGGATCGTGAGCCGAGGGGGCGGATTTGTCCGCAAAACCGCAGACATTCCGGGAAGCGTTGGGGAAGAAATTCTCCGGCCCCGACCCGCTCGAGCGCGATTTCGTGACGCTCGGCATTGCGATTGCCGCGCTGATCCTCTTCGTGGGTATCGGCGGGACGGTGATGCCTCAGATGGTCCGGGCATGGCAAGGGTTGGCGGGCCAGCCCGATGTCGTGCTCACCAATGCTCTCCTGCTGAATATCGCAGTCATCTTACTGGGTTGGAATCGATACAAGAGTCTCAAAACCGAGCTTGAACGAACGCGCCTTTCGGAGGAGATGGCGCGGAAATTGGCCGACATCGATGCACTCACCGGCTGCTATAACAGGCGCAGCATCGCTCCTGCCTTGGCCGCTCTGATCGAAAGCGCGGGCAGCCAGGGGCTGCTGGTCGCCACGGTTCTCATCGACCTCGACAATTTCAAGCAGGTCAACGATCTAAATGGCCACAACATCGGCGACGAAGTTCTCAAGATCACCGCCGATCGCCTGGGCGACGTGCTTCCAGCCGATTCCCTGCTCGCCCGACTGGGTGGCGACGAGTTCGCCTGCGCCATCCCCTATTGCGAGCGCAAGTCGCAGGAAATCGATCACCTCGTCTCGCTGCTGATCGAGAAGGTCGCCCTGCCGATCGCGGCTGGCGGCGTCGAAGTCGAAATCACCATGTCCGTGGGGATCGTGAGCAGCGACTGGCTACATGCCGAGGCTTCCAGAACCGACATTTCGACAGAGATGATCCACAAGGCCGACATTGCGATGTACCACGCCAAGAAGCAGGGCAAGAACCGCTACTTCTGGTTCGAGCCTGCCATGGAATATGAACTGCGATTCCGGAACGAGCTCGAAAGCGGCATCCGCAAGGGCATCATCAGCGGCGAGTTCATTCCCTATTACGAACAGCAGATCGATCTGGATACCGGTGCGCTCGTCGGGTTCGAAATGCTCGCGCGCTGGCGTTCAAAAGAGCTGGGGATGATCGGCCCCGATATCTTTATCCCCATCGCGGAAGAAATCGGGGCGATCGCCGAGCTGTCGGTGCATCTGATGGCGCAAGCTTTCGAGGATGCGAAAATCTGGGACAGTTCGCTCTCGCTTGCGATAAACATATCGCCGGTTCAGTTGCGCGACCCCTGGTTCTCGCAGAAACTCATCAAATTGCTGGTCCAGCACAATTTCCCTCCCTCGCGTCTCGAAGTCGAAATCACCGAAAGTTGCCTGCACGAGAACATCGGGATGGTGCGAACCATGATCACCAGCCTGCGCAACCAGGGTATTCGGGTAAGCCTGGACGACTTCGGCACCGGGTATTCGAGCCTTGCGCAGCTGCGCTCGCTACCTTTCGACCGGATCAAGATCGACCGCAGTTTCGTGCGCGAACTGAAGCAGGATGGCACCAGCTCGAAGCTGATCGATGCGATCATCTCGATGGGCGACGGCTTGCAGATGCCGATCACTGCCGAAGGAATCGAAACGCCCGAAATACTCGAGCTGCTCAAGCAGATGGGGTCACTGAAGGGCCAAGGCTATCATTACGGCCAGCCCGAACCTGCCGAGAAAGTGGCGCAGCGGCTGGCCAGCATGGGGCTCCTCGACCTCAGCAAACTCGAGGCCTCCGACCTGGCCTGGGACCTCGCCGACAATGGCTTGCAGGAGGCTGGCGGGAGCGTCCGTTAATCGGAGCCCACTGGACGGCTTGCCCGCTGGGCAATAGAGCGCGCGCGGTATGCGCGTTTCCTTCACCAAGATGCACGGCCTTGGCAATGATTTCGTCGTGCTCGATGCACGCGACGACGCTCTGCCGCCGCTCTCCCCTGCAGCGGTCCGATCACTGGCGGAGCGGACTACGGGTATCGGGTGCGATCAGGTGATAGTTCTCGAACCCTCGGGCTCCGCCGATTTCCGGATGCGGATCTACAACGCCGACGGTGGCGAAGTTGAGGCATGCGGGAACGCCGCGCGCGCGGTCGCTTTGCTGCACGGGTCTGCCGCGCAGGTAGAAACCGCTGGCGGCGCCATTCGCCTCACGCCCGAGGGGCAAGGCGCGTCGATCGACATGGGCGTGCCTCGCTTCGAGTGGAACGCCATTCCGCTCGCCTTCGCAATGGATACGCTTGAAATGCCCGTCGCCTGGGGCGATCTCGGGTCGCCCGGGGCGGTGAACGTGGGCAACCCGCACATCGTGTTCTTTGTGAACGACATTGAGTGCGTGGACCTGCAAAGGATCGGACCCGAGATCGAGAGAGACTCGCTGTTTCCCGAACGGGTCAACCTCAACATAGCCGCCGTGGAATCGCGTGACCGAATTCGACTGCGCGTCTGGGAGCGCGGCGCGGGGCTCACTCGCGCCTGCGGCACCGGGGCATGCGCCACCGCCGTGGTCGCGATGCGGCGCGGCCTGACCGATCGCAAGGTGGCGGTGGCTCTGCCAGGAGGCGAGTTGAAGATCGAATGGGGGGAGGACGATCATATCGTCATGAAAGGTCCCGCTACCGAAAGCTTTCGCGGCTCCTTCGAATGGAACGATTTCGCGTGAGTGCGGCGCAGGTCGTTTCGCTCGGGTGTCGGCTGAACATCGCCGAGAGCGAGCGCATTCGCGCGATGCTCGGGCACGAGCGGGACATCGTCGTGGTCAACAGCTGCGCAGTTACCGCCGAAGCCGTCCGCCAGACCCGGCAGGCGATCCGCAAGGCGCGTCGTGCGAGTCCGGAGGCGCGCCTGCTGGTCACCGGATGCGCCGCCGATATCGAGCGCGACGCGCTCTCAGCGATGCCCGAAGTCGATGGGTTGGTTGAGAATGGACGCAAGCTGGATGCGCGCGCCTGGAACGTCCCTGCCGGTGCGCGCCCCGTCGCTTCCCGGCATACACGGGCCTTCATCGCGGTCCAGAACGGTTGCGACCACTCCTGCACCTTCTGCGTGATCCCCCAGGGGCGCGGAGCCAGCCGGTCGCTGGACATTCCGCAGGTGCTTGAGGAGGTTGAGCGGCATCTCCTACAGGGCGCTCAGGAGGTTGTGCTGACCGGTGTCGACGTCGCCTCCTGGGGCCACGATCTGCCCAGCACGCCGCCATTAGGCAAACTGGTGAAGGCGGTCCTCGACAGCTTCCCGCAACTGCCGCGCCTGCGCATGTCCTCGCTCGACGGTGCAGAGATTGATCCCCTGCTGTTTGCGCTTTTCGCGCATGAGAAACGGCTGATGCCGCATTTGCACCTGTCCCTGCAGCACGGGCACGATTTGATCCTCAAGCGCATGAAGCGGCGGCACACGCGTGACGACGCCATAAGGCTGGTGTCCAACCTTAAGCAGCAGCGCCCCGAGCTTGCCGTCGGGGCCGACCTCATCGCCGGTTTTCCTACCGAGAGTGAAGAGCATCACGCCGCCAACTGCACGATTGTTCGGGAACTCGGCATCGTCCATGGCCATGTCTTCCCCTATTCGCCACGGCCGGGGACTCCGGCTTCGCGGATGCCGCAACTCGACCGGGCAACTGTACGACGGCGAGCGGCAGAGCTGCGCGAAGCGGTGGCCGAAACGCGCGCAGAATGGCTGAAATCGCTCATTGGCAAGCGCCTCGCCGTGCTGGCCGAATCCGACGGTACGGGTTACGCCGAGACCTTCGCTCGGGTGGCCTTGCCTCAGAACACGCCGCGGGGCGCAATCGTTACCATGGTTCCGCGCTCACACAAAGACGGCCTGCTCGCATGAGTGAGCCAACCAGCTGGTCCGAGCGCCTGTTCGGCGGCTTCCGCAAGACGTCCGAGCGGCTCGGCGCGAACCTGACGACTGCGGTCGGCACCGCCAGGCTCGACGACGCCACGCTCGACGACGTCGAGGATGCGCTCATCCTTTCCGATCTTGGCCCTGCTGCGGCTGCGCGGATACGCGAGAAGCTGGCCGAGAAACGCTTTGGCCTCGAAATTACCGAGCGCGAGCTCAAGGAAGCGGTGGCCGATGAAATAGCGGCAATCCTGCGCCCGGTCGCCAAGCCGCTCGAGATCACGGCCTTCCCTCGTCCGCAGGTCATCCTGGTCATCGGCGTAAACGGCAGCGGAAAGACCACCACCATTGCCAAGCTGGCGCATCTTTTCCAGGAAGACGATTACAGCGTCATGCTGGCGGCCGGCGACACTTTTCGGGCAGCGGCGATCGGACAGCTCGCAACATGGGCCGAGCGTGTCGGCGTTCCGCTGGTTCGAGGAGCCGAAGGCGGCGATCCGGCGAGCGTCGTGTTCGATGCCGTCAAGGCTGCCACCGAGCGCGGTACCGACGCACTGGTAGTCGACACCGCGGGCCGCTTGCAGAACAAGCGCGAGCTGATGGACGAGCTGGCCAAGATCCGGAAGGTTCTCGGCCGGCTCAATCCTGAAGCCCCGCACGATGTCGTGCTGGTGCTCGACGCCACCAACGGCCAGAATGCTCTGGGCCAAATCGACGTATTCAAGGAAGTCGCCGGCGTCACCGGGCTCGTGATGACCAAGCTCGACGGCACCGCGCGTGGCGGGGTGCTGGTCGCGGCGGCCGAGCAGTACGGATTGCCAATCCACGCGATCGGCGTGGGCGAAAGGATTGACGATTTGCGCCCCTTCGATCCCGATCTGGTGGCGCGCGTAATTGCGGGGATTGCCTGATGGCAGAAACGAAATCCAAGAGCGGCTGGCTCAACATCCTCGTCGATTACGGACCCCTGCTGGTCTTCCTCGGCGTGTATAAATTGTACGCTCCCGACGAGCCTGGCCCCCTGGGCGAGATTGCGGCGGTGGTTCGTGGGACGATCGCCTTCATGGTGGCGGCGGTGATCGCGCTGATCTTCTCGAAATGGAAGTTCGGCAAGGTCTCGCCGATGCTGATTCTTTCGACTGCCCTGATCGTCGGCTTTGGCGCGCTGACCATCTGGCTGCGCGACGAGCGCTTCATCCAGATCAAGCCGACCGCGATCTACCTGTTGTTCGGCATTGTCCTGCTGGTGGGCTATTTCCGGGGTAAGGCGTTGCTGCAGATCCTTCTCGAAGCCGCCTTCGAAGGGGTCGATCGGCAGGGCTGGCTCAAACTGTCACGCAATTGGGGGGCCTTTTTCCTGGTGCTTGCCGGCCTCAACGAAGGCCTGCGGGCCGCGCTCAGCTTCGAGGACTGGTTGTGGGCCAAGCTGTGGGTGTTCCTGCCGCTGAGCTTCCTGTTCACCTTCACCCAGATACCCATGCTCTTGCGGCACGGACTTGCTCTAGAGGACCAGGACGAGGTGGTAACGGACGAACCGCCGACGGCATGATCCCCTGATCGAGCGGGGCAATCTTGCGCGAGATGTGTATTGCGGATATAATACAGCAAGGACTTCGCCAGCGGGAGAAGGAAAATGGACCTCGCCTCGATCACCAAGGAAGATATCCGCCGCGAATTCCATCGCATGATCGATGCTGAGAAGTGAAGCTTCTGGAGTCGATGGAAGAAGCTAAGCAGCGCATGCGCGAGCATCCCGAAGCCGAGTCGCCCGAGCAACAGGCACTTGTCGAACGCGTGGCGAAGAAGATGGAGGTGAAAGTGGCCGAAGCAGACCAGCTCTACGACAAATTCCGGCGCTTCATCGACGAGGCCTAGCGAACGCTAGATCTCGACCTGGCTCCCCAGTTCGACCACGCGGTTGGTGGGCAGCCGGAAGAACTCCATCGCGGTTGCCGCGTTGCGCAGCATCCAGGCGAAGATTTTCTCGCGCCAGAGCGCCATCCCGGGCCGCTCGCTCGCGATCAGCGTCTGGCGGCTGAGGAAGAAGCTGGTCTGCATCATGTCGAACTCGCCACCGCAGCGTTCCATTTGCGTCAGCCCCTTCGGCACGTTGGTTTCCTCCATGAATCCGTATCGAAGCACTGCGCGGTAGAATCCCTCGCCGAGATCGATCATCTCGCAGCGCTCGTCGGGATCGACATAGGGCACTTCCGCGATGGCCACTGTCAGGATGACCACGCGCTCGTGTAGCACCTTGTTATGCTTGATGTTATGCAGCAGCGCGCTGGGCACGCCGGCAGTCTGGCTGGCCATGAAGATCGCGGTGCCGGGCACGCGGGTGGCGCTGTTCTTGGCCGATTTGGCGAAAATCTCGATCGGCAGGGCAACCTCGCTCATGCGATCGCGCATCAGCTTGCGGCCCTTCGCCCAGGTCGTGAGCAAGGTGAATGCGATGAGACCGACCACCAGCGGGAACCAGCCGCCCTGCGGCACCTTGGTGAGGTTGGCTGCGAAATAAGCCCCGTCGACGATCAGGAACACCGCCACCACAGGCAAGGCGGCCCACCATTTCCATTTCCACACGCCCATGAACAGCACCGCCATCAGCAGCGTGTCGATGGTCACCGCTCCGGTCACGGCAATGCCGTAGGCGCTGGCGAGGTTGGAGGAATTCTGGAAAGTGAGGACCAGACCGATTACCGCGACCATGAGCGCCCAGTTGACCACGGGGATATAGATCTGTCCGCCTTCGGTCTCGCTGGTGTGGCGGATCGAGAGGCGGGGAATATAACCCATCTGGATCGCCTGGTGGGTGATCGAGAACGCCCCAGAGATTACCGCCTGGCTGGCGATGAAAGTCGCCACCGTGGCGAGGAAGACGAGCGGCAGGCGCCACTGTTCGCTGGCGAGGTAGAAGAAGGGGCTGGTGATGGCCTGTGCGGCCTCCGCCGGGGGCAGGCCGATGATCATCGCGCCCTGGCCGAAATAATTGAGCAATAGGCACGGCATGACGAAACCGAACCACGAAAGGCGCATCGGCCCGCGGCCGAAGTGTCCCATGTCCGAATAGAGCGCTTCAGAGCCCGTGACCGCGAGCACCACCGAACCCAGCGCCAGGAAGGCCAGCCAGCCGTCGAGGATGAAGAAATTGACGGCGTGATGGGGGCTCAGCGCCCAAAGAATTTCCGGCGTCTGGACAATCTGCCAGATTCCCATGCCCGCGATCACGCAGAAATAGACGATCATCGCCGGCGCGAACA
>JBBSMH010000063.1:0-9417 GCA_038233275.1 Sphingomonadales bacterium
CAGGGCCAGTGGGAAAGCGAGGCAGAGGATTCGCTCTATTTCCACGCCAATTACGTGCGCCCGGGCTGGGCCCGCAAGAAGCAGGCGCGCGCCACGATCAAGACGCATATCTTCTACAGGTGATTTGCAGCCACTCCCCGAGCGGGGAGTGGCTCAGTCGCGGATCTCAACCCATACCGGTGCGTGGTCGCTTGCCTTCTCGCGGCCGCGATGTTCCTTGTCGACCCCGGCGGCGATCAGACGGTCGGCAAGCTCGGGCGAAAGCAGCAGATGGTCTATGCGAAAGCCGTGGTCCCGCTGCCACGCGCCTGCCTGATAGTCCCAGAAGGTCCACACCCCGCCGCGAGGGTTGAGCGTATCGATCGCGTCGGTCCAGCCATCGGCCAGCAGCCGCGCATAGGCGTCGCGCGATTGGGGTTGCATTAGCGAATCGCTGGCCATCGCCCGGGGCGAATAGACGTCCTTGTCCTCGGGGATCACGTTGAAATCCCCGACCAGCGCGGTGGGCAATTCCTGCGCCCATAAACTCGCGGCGTGCGATCTCAGCCGCGTCAGCCACGCGAGCTTGTAATCGAATTTCGGCCCAGGCTGCGGGTTGCCGTTGGGCAGATAGATGCTGGCGATGCGCACCCCGTTCACTTCGGCCTCGAGGTAGCGGGCATGATCGTCGCTGTCGTCCCCGGGCAAGCCGCGCTGTGTCTCGACAGGCTCGACCCCGTCGGCGAGGATCGCCACGCCGTTGAAGCCCTTTTGTCCGTGCCAGATCGCTTTGTAACCGATCTCCTCGAATTCGGACGCCGGGAAACCCTCGTCCATCGATTTGATTTCCTGCAGGCAGGCAACTGTCGGCTGCGTTTCCGCGAGCCATTCCTTGAGCCGCGGCAGGCGAGCCTTAATCCCATTAATGTTGAAACTGGCGATGCGCATGGGCCGGTGTCTGCCCGATTGGGCACGCTGCGTCTAATTCAAATCCCGAAGCTGGAGCCGCACCCGCAGCCAGCAGCCGCTTGCGGGTTCGCCACCTGGAACGCGGCGCCGCCCAAGGATTCGACGAAATCGACTGTGCTTCCTGCAACCAAGTCCAGGCTGACCGGATCGACCACCAGCTTGACCCCGGCGGTCTCGCTCACGCAATCATCTGCGTCAGCGCCATCGGCGAGAACGAAGCGGTATTGGAAGCCCGAGCATCCCCCGCCCTCGACCGAGAGCCGCAGGATTGCTGGCCTGGCCTGCTTTCTGGCGATCGCGGCGACGCGCTTCGCCGCGGTGTCGGTAAGGGTGAGCATGCCGGTCATAGTACGGATGTAGGGAGCCGGGAACGCCGGCTCAACCCGCGGCGATATATTGGCGCATGGCCTGCGCTTCGTGCTCGACCTCGTCGATCCGCGCCTTCACCAGATCGCCAATCGAGATGAAACCGCACATCGTCTCCTCATCGGCTTCGAGCACGGGCAAGTGGCGGATGCGCCGACGCGTCATCAAGGCGAGCGCGCCATCGCAGGGCGTTTCGCGATCGATCGTGATGGCGGGGCATGTCATCACCTTTCCCACCGGCCTGGAAAGCGAGGCTTCTCCTTCCTGCGCCAGGCAATAGAGAACGTCGCGTTCGGAAAAAATCCCCACGACCTTGCCGCCATCCATCACGGGGATCGCGCCGATGCGCTTTTCGGCCAACAGAGCGATCGCATCGCGCATGGGAGTTTCGGTGCCGCAGGAAATTATCGCCGAGCTCGCCCGCTTTTCGATCAGCCTACCGATATTCATGCGCCCGCTCCTCACCTGACTTCACTCGCATTATGCCACTTTTCGCCGGATTTTGCGAATCCAAACCCCTCGCGCTTGCCATCGGGCATAACGAGCCACATCTTGGCCATGCATGACCGGCCATTCCCCGCTCGACGATCCCGAAACCGCCAGCTTTGCCTGGGCGCGTTATCGCAAGGTCATGCGCCGTGTCGTGCTGGCGACGCTGGGGGTGGTGATCGTGGTCCTGCTGATGCTCTATGATGCCGAGAGCGAGGCCTCGGTGCATTATTACATCGCAATCGCGCTCGGGGTGGGCGGAGTTATGTTGCTGGCCGGGGCTCTGATGGGTCTGGTGTTCATGTCATCGGGAACCGGACACGACCAGTCGATCGACGAATAGGGCGATCGGTCAGGGTCCCGTGCGCAGTCGATAGTCCTCGACGGGCGCGCCGCCGATCAGATGTTCCTGGATGATACGCTCGAGCACGCTGGGCGAGCAGGAGTGATACCAGATGCGGTCGGGCCAGACCAACGCGATCGGGCCGCCCGCGCAGATCTGCAGGCAATCGGCCTTGGTCCGCTGCACGATCCCTTGCGACCCCACAAGGCCGAGCTGCTTGAGTCGGGACTTGAGATATTTCCACGCGCGCTCCCCCTCTGCCCGCGAACAGCATTTCTGCTTTTCGCTCATCGCGCACAGGAAGATGTGGCGCTCGACGCGCTCGCCGCCGATCTTGGCAAACGCGGCCTGGGCTTCGGTGAGCTCCTTTTCCGAACTCACTCCGGCTTCAGCCAGCGATCGAGCCAAGCGAACACGGTCTCATGCCATTGCAGCGAGTTCTTCGCACCGAGCACCCAGTGGTTCTCGTTAGGAAACACCAGCAATTGCGAGGGGATGTTGCGCTCCTGCAAGGCGGTGAAGCTCTGCAGCCCCTGAGTATAGGGCACGCGGAAATCCCTTTCGCCGGCGATCACCAGCATCGGAGTTTTCCAATTATCGACGTAATTGACCGGGTTCCAGCGCTCGTAGACCTCTTTCGCATGCGAATAGGAGCCGCCGAAGTCCCAGCGCGGGAACCACAGTTCCTCGGTCGAATAATAGAAGCTGCGCAGGTCGAACAGCCCGTCGTGCTGGACGAGGCAGTCGAAGCGGTCGGGCCAGTTCCCGGCGATCCAGTTCATCATGTAGCCCCCGTAGCTTGCGCCCATAGCGCAGGCGCGGTTGCCGTCGATTTGCGGATCAAGCTCGAGCGCGGCGGCCAGGCCCAATTTCAGGTCTTCGAGCGGCTTGCCCCCCCAATCGCGGTTGATGCTGTCGGTGAAGACCTGCCCATAGCCGGTGGAGCCGTGAAAATCGACCGAGATTACCGCGTAGCCCTGGCTGGCGACGACGCGCGGGTTCCAGCGGGTCGACCAGCCGTCGTTGAAGCTGCCCTGCGGCCCGCCGTGGACATAGAGGATCGCCGGAATGGGGCCTTCCTGCCCCTCGAGCCTGGTGATCTGGCCCCAGACGGTATCGCCATTGGCTCCCGCGAAGCTGAAGCGGGTGACGACCACCGGCGCGAGCTTGCCCACCCGGCTGGTCGCGACGTCGGTCAGCGGCTTGGCCTGCTGCCACTTGTCCGACAGGTACAGTTCCGATGGCGCGCCGATCGAATCGCGGGTGAACAGGATGCGCTCGTTGTGGAGCGGCACGACATTGCCGATGTGCGCTTCATGGCCCGCCATCAGGTCGAGCCGTTCGACCTCTCCGGTGCGCGGATCGATGCGGTACGCGGCGGTGTCGAGCACGTCCTGAGCGGTTGCAACCAGCCAGCGCGAATCGGGAGTCCAGGCCAGTGAGCCGAAACTGCGGTCGAAGTCCGCCGTCAGCGGCGTGGTCACGCCGCTCGTCAGATCGCGCAGCATCACCACTTGCCGGTCGGCTTCATAGGTGGGACGCGCCATCGCGACATAGGCGAGATACTGCCCGTCGGGCGAGGGCGTGGGCAGCGCGTCGAGCGCTTGGTTGGCGGCGGTGAGATTGGTCGGCGCCCCACCGCCCAGGTCTGCCCACCAGATATCGAGATTGGTCGAGAGCGGCTCTTGCCGGTCGGCCTCACGCGCGGTGAAATAGACGCCCGAGTCATCGGGCGCCCAGGCGACATCCTCGCCGCCGCCGAAGGGCGCGGTGGGGGTGTCGCCGCTCGGGCCGCCGGCGCCCGCAGGTCCGTCGAGCGCAATGCCCTTGCCGGTGGCGCGCCCATTGGCGAGCGGGAAGGCGAAAACGCGGCTCAGCGTGCCGGGTGTCTCCCACGCGTCCCAGTGCCGGTAGAACCCGCCATCGCCTTGATACAGGCGCGCGTCTCCTGGGCCGGGGAGGTGGCTGTTCACGCTATCGTCGCAGTCGATCTGTGTGCAGGTCCGGGCGATATCGGTCCAAACGGCGATATGCGTGCCGTCGCGCGCGAGTTTGAAACCATTCACCGCGCGCGGGAAGTCGGTGACCTGATGCTTCTCGCTGACCTTGCCCCCGGCGGAGATTTTCGCGCGCCACACCTGGCTGGTCGCACTTTTCCCACCATCGGCGTCGTCGGCGAGATAGTAGAGCCAGTTGTCGCTGGCGAAACTCGCAGAAGAGCCCTCGAGATCGAGCGCCACGGGCTTGGTGTCGACATCGGCGAGGGAATGGAGCCAGAGCTTGCCGCTTCTGGCATAGCTTTCGGGATCGGTAGTGGTGACCGAATAGACTGCCCACCGCCCTTCGGGGTCCACGCTCGGGCTGCCGAGGCGCGGCATCGTGACCAGATCTTCTGCCTGCATCGGCGCCGGAGCACCGGATGCCGACGGCTGGGCGGCGAGCGGGCTGGCAAGAAGCGCGATAGCGCCGGCGAGCGGGAATGCGACCCGGATATGTGCTGTCATGCCGGTGGGTCTAACCACGAAGACCCACGAAGTTAAGCGGATTGTGCGCGCGCCCTGCGAACGTGACCTCAGCTCTTTTTACCGGCAATCCGGGCGATCTCCGCCTTGACCAGTTCCTCGACCATTACCGGAAGATGCTTGTCCAGCCATTCGGCGAGCATGGGGCGGAGCATTTCGCGAACCAGCCCCTCGAGCGAGGTCTCGCCCGAGCGGACGATCTGCGGTTGCGCGCCGGGCCGGGCCAGCGTCGCCAGAGCGGCGAAATTCTCGCGCATGGCGGCGCGGGTGACTTCGGCGGTCAGCGCCTCGCCTTCTTCCCCGTCGCCATCGTCCTCCCGGACATCGCTGTCGGTAGCGAGCATGGCATCCTCGCCAAGCTCGAGCACTTCCCCGGCCTCGGCCGCATCGGCAGGCTCGATTTCGGACTCGCGCAGCCCCTCGCTCGCGCGCCGGCGGCGTTCGGCGATGGCGCCTTCGCGGTTGTCGCGGGCGATCACCTTCTTGATCGAATCGAGGATCTCCTCGACCGAGGGTTCGCCGGGATTGTGCATCGCTACCTGCCCTGTTCTGACGAATCGCTTTTTGCGTGATTCGCCCGAAGCATATTATCGATAGGGCGTTTCGGGAACATCTTCCGGGCCGATGGGATCGGCTACGCTCGCATCGGGAGCGGGCACGGCAATCGTGCGGGTGCCTTGTGCCTGCGGATCGGGATCGCGCTGCCAATCCCAAAGAATGCCCCGCACCCGCTCGTAATTGTCGATCGGATCATACAGCACGCCTTCGCCGAGGAGGCCGAGATCGCGCGCTTCCGCCCGGCCCATGGCGGCAAGCAGAGAAAATCCCGCCACGTAGGCATTGCGCCGCGCGGTCACGAGCTGAACGCGGCTCGAGAGCAATTCCTGCTCGGCGTTGAGCACCTCGAGTACGGTGCGATTGCCGATCGAGTTCTCCGCGCGCACGCCCTCCAGACTGAGTTCGGCCGCCGAGACCGCGGTCTGCGAACTGGCGATGATCGCCAGCGAAGCCTGCCAGCTCGCCCAGGCCGAGCGGACCTGCGCGATCACATCGCGCTCGGCGGCAATGACGTTTTCGAGCGCGGCCTGCGCGCGCGCTTGCGCCTGCCGTTGCAGCGCTGCGGGACGCCCTCCCTGGAATATGGGGACCGACAGCGATACGCCTGCTTGCGCCGCGGTCGAGGTCTGGGGGACGCTGGCGCCGATATTGCCCCCCAGCGTCCCGAGGAAATTCGAGTAATCGCCCCCGGCGAACACAGAGACTCGCGGCAATCGGCCCGAACCGGCGACATCGATATCGAACCCGGCCGCTTCGGCACGCTCCTTTGCCGCTATCAGGTCAGGATTATTGGCCAGCGCGACATCGACCGCCTGCCCCACCGTGCCGGGAAGGTTGGGGAGTGGGGGAGGGGGCTCGAGATTTTCCGGCGCATCGCCGACCAGCTCGATATAGTTCTCGCGCGCGTTGACGAGGTTCGCTTGCGCGCTTCTCAGATCCCCCTGCGCCAGCGCGAGGCGGGCTTGCGATTGCGCTACGTCGGTACGCGTGAGATCGCCGATCTCGAACCGGTCGCCGGTCGCCTGCGCATTGACCGACAGGACCTCGACCTGGTTGGCCGACAGAGAGACGATCGCCTGGTTGCGCAACACGTCCATATAGGCGGCGACCACCTGGCTGAAGATCGCGCTCTCGGTGGCGCGCAGCTCCGCCCGACCCGCGTCCACGCGTTCTTCCGCCGCGCGGATGCGATTCTTCACCGCACCGCCGGAATATATCGGCACGCCCAGGTCGATCCCCGCCCCCACGGAGCGCTCGGGCGCAGTAAAGCTGGTCGAACTTTGCTTGACGAACTCGATGTACTGGCCGGTCGCGTCGACCGCTGGCAGGCCCGCCGAGCGCTCGATCGGGACGTTCTCGTCAGTGGCGCGCTGCTGGGCGCGCGCGGCAAGCAGCGTGGGGTTGTTGAGATAGGCTTGGGTCAGCGCCTCCTGCAGCGTATCGGCCTGCGCGGGCGTCGCCACCGCTAGTGCCGCGACGCTGGCCGCCGCTAGCGCGACCCTGCGAACCCCTCCCACAGGCATCAGAAACTCCAGGTGTCGGGCTTGTCGAAATGACCGATCCGCGGAATGCCGATCTCGGCGAGGCGAAGCAGCGCGATCCCGTCGCTCGATATGCGGCCGGTGACGAGCCGCGTGACGCCGTTTTCGACCACGCCGGTCACCATTCGCCCGCCCTCCGCAACGCATTTTGCCAGGCCGGCAGGCACATGCTCCACCGCGCCGTCGACCAGCACCAGCGAATAGGGCCCGCGCCTGCGCGTGATCCCGGCGGCAGCTTCGGCGGGCAGGGTATCGAGCCTGGCGACGAGCGGCCTTACCAGTTCTTCGAGGTAATCGCTCCCGTTCGATACGATCAGCACCGTGTCGTCCACCCGCGGCCGGGCTTCGGCCAGCATCATCCCGTGGAACACCGGGGAGGGAAGGTAGCCGCCTCCGGGCAGCCGGATGGCGCGGTCCATATAAGCGGTGCCGCGCGTCTGCTCGGGTACGAAGTCCTCGCGCGCAACAGCCCCCATCCGTTCCAGCACGAACGCCTCATTGACGCCGCTGGTGCGCAGCTGGCTGTCGATCATCGCCTTGCGCGCGACGGAGAAATCGGGAGTGGTCGTGGTTTGGCTGGCCGTGGTCATGCAATTCTCTGTCGCTCGTCGAAGCTGTATTACACAATTAACACGGCTTCGCAATCGCCGATGCTTTAGGCGCAACGCTTCTTGCGGCCAAGCGCTTTGACCCAGGCGCCGATACGCGCCAAGGACAAGGTGTCATTCTGCGAAACAGAGGCGAGGGGCGATGAGCGACATGGTGACGATTGCCGAGGACGACCTAATCGAAAGCGTCGCCGACGCGCTCCAGTTCATCTCCTACTATCACCCGATGGATTATATCAGCGCGCTGGGCGAAGCTTATGAAGCGGAGCAGGGCCCAGCGGCAAAAGACGCCATCGCGCAAATCCTCACAAACAGCCGGATGTGCGCCGAAGGGCACCGGCCGATCTGTCAGGACACCGGCATCGTCAATGTCTTCGTCAAATGGGGGCAGGATTGCAGCCTGGAGTCGACGCGCAGCCTGCAGGAGGTGGTCGATGAAGGCGTGCGCCGCGCCTACAATCACCCTGAAAACAAGCTGCGCGCCTCGATTCTCGCCGACCCGGCCTTCACCCGGCGCAACACGCGCGACAATACGCCATGCGTGTTGTCGGTTGAAATGGTGCCCGGCAGCACGGTGAGCGTAGATGTCGCCGCGAAGGGCGGAGGCAGCGAGAACAAGTCCAGATTCAAGATGATGAACCCGAGCGACAATATTGTCGACTGGGTGGTCGAGCAGGTGCCCTCGATGGGCGCGGGCTGGTGCCCGCCAGGAATGCTCGGCATCGGCATCGGGGGCACGGCGGAACATTGCATGCGGCTGGCCAAGCTCAGCCTGATGGAGCCCATCGATATGGCCCAGCTCAAGCAGCGCGGGCCGCAGAACGATATCGAGCGGCTGCGGATCGACATATTCGATGCGGTCAATGCGCAAGGCATCGGAGCGCAGGGCCTCGGGGGTCTCTCCACCGTGCTTGACGTCAAGATACTTGACTGGCCCTGCCACGCGGCGGGCAAGCCGGTGGGCATGATCCCCAATTGCGCCGCCACCCGGCACGCGCATTTCACGCTGGACGGATCGGGCCCGGCCTATCTCCAACAGCCCGACCTGGACAATTGGCCCAAGGTCAGTTGGCAGCCGGACGCGGCGGCAAAACGCGTGGATCTGGACCGTCTGACGGCCGAGGAAGTCGCAAGCTGGGAGCATGGCGATCGCCTGCTGCTTTCGGGCAGGATGCTGACCGGGCGCGACGCGGCGCACAAGCGGATCAGGGACATGCTCGACCGGGGCGGGGAACTGCCGGTCGATTTCAGCGGCCGCGCGATCTATTATGTCGGCCCGGTCGATCCGGTGATGGGCGAGGTCGTTGGCCCCGCGGGCCCGACCACCGCCACGCGAATGGACAAGTTTACCGAGATGATGCTCGATCTCGGGCTTCTTGCGATGATCGGCAAGGCCGAACGCGGAGCGGACGCGGTCGAGGTGATCAGCCGGTTCAAGGTCGCCTATCTGATGGCGACGGGCGGTGCGGCCTATCTGGTGGCACGCGCGATCAAACAGGCCCGGGTGGTCGCCTTCGAGGAACTCGGGATGGAAGCGATCTATGAATTCACCGTCGAGAACATGCCGGTCACGGTGGCGGTCGATGCGCGCGGCAACAATGTCCACACGCTCGCTCCCGCGCGATGGCGCGAAAAGATACGCGCAGAAGGCCTCTTGCCGATCCGCTGACCGCTTCGACCAACCGCATAGAGCCGTCGATAGCGGCGCTGGCCTTTATCCCGCATTTGCGGCAGTTGCGGACCTGCCGTGAACGATGAACGCCACATGAATTCGGAGGCCGCCCGACTGCCCATGACCGCGGTGATCGCGTCGATGGTCGGCCTGTGGCTATGCTATTACCTTCTGACCACCGCACGCGGCGCAGCGATGGGCTTCGAGTTCCAGGGCGAGATGCTCTGGCGCCGGGGTCTCGTGACGCTCGCCGGGATCGGCGTGACCTATCTGTTGTGGCTGGTGCTGCGCTTTTTCGACAATCGGCCATTCTGGCTGCGGGTGGTCGCCGCCGTGCTTGTCTCGCTCCCTGCCTCGTTGTCGATCGCGC
>JBBSMH010000064.1:0-9333 GCA_038233275.1 Sphingomonadales bacterium
GCGTCACCTGCTGACGTTCGCGCCGCTCGCCTTCGATGGTCTGATAGACCAGGAAAATCAGCCCAAACATCGCTGCCAGCATCAACACCAGCAGGCTGACGTTGGCCAAGCGGAATCGACGAAGCAAGGCTTCCAGGGGATCGCGCGGAGTCAATGCGCCTCGTCCCAGCTTTTTCCGCTGCCGATATCGACCCCCAGCGGCACGGACAGTGCGACCGCCGGGCCCGCAGCTTCGGCCATGACCCGCTCGATGATCTCAGAGGCTGCGGAAACATCGCCTTCCGGCAGCTCGAAGACCAACTCGTCATGCACCTGCAGGAGCATGCGGACATTATTCAGGCCCGCAGCCGTGAGCGCGGGCGTCATGCGCGCCATGGCCCGCTTGATAATGTCGGCGCTCGTGCCCTGGATCGGTGCGTTGATCGCTGCGCGCTCGCTGCCCTGCCGCTCGGCCTGGTTCTTGGAGCGGATGCGCGGGAACCAGGTCTTGCGGCCGAACAGCGTTTCCGAATAACCGCACTCGCGCACCGTTTCGAGCGTTTCCATAATATAGCGCTGGATGCCGGGAAAGCGCCGGAAGTAGGTGTCGATCATTGCCTGCGCCTCGTCGGGCTCGACCTTGAGCCTCGCGGCGAGACCCCAGCGTGAAATACCGTAGAGAATGGCGAAATTGATGGTCTTGGCGCGCGCGCGTGTGTCGCGTGACACTTCTCCGAACATCTCCTTCGCGGTGCGGTTGTGGATGTCCTCGCCTTGGGCGAAAGCATCCTTCAGCGCATCCACATCGGCCATGTGCGCAGCCAGCCTCAGTTCGATCTGCGAATAATCCGCCGCGAGCAGGACGTTGCCCTCGTCGGGCACGAAGGCCTCGCGGATCTGTCGCCCGATGGCTGTGCGGATCGGGATGTTCTGCAAATTGGGATCGGTAGAGGAGAGCCGCCCGGTCTGAGCGCCGACCAGGCTGTAGCTCGTATGCACGCGGCCGGTGTCGGGGTTGATCGCCTGCTGCAGTGCGTCGGTATAAGTCGACTTGAGCTTCGCCAGCTGACGCCATTCGAGCACCTTGTCGGCAATTTCCGCTCCCTCGGCGGAGAGACGTTCGAGCACCGCCTGATCGGTCGAATATTGTCCGCTTTTGCCCTTGCGCCCTCCCTGGTGGCCCAGTTTGTCGAACAGGATGTCGCCGAGCTGCCGTGGGCTGCCGACGGTAAACTCCTGCCCCGCGAGTGCGTGAATTTCGCTTTCGAGCCTGCCGGTTTCCCGAAGGAATTCCTCGGACAATCCCGCGAGCCGCGCACGATCGACCTTGATCCCGTGCTGCTCCATCCGCGCGACGATGGGGATGAGCGGACGGTCGACGCGCTCATAGACCCTCGTTCCTCGCTCGGTCGCGAGGCGCGGTTTGAGATGCCGATAGAGGCGCCAGGTGACGTCGGCGTCTTCCGCAGCATATTCGGTCGCCTTGTCGAGCGGAACTTCGCCGAAGGGGATCGCCTTCCTGCCGGTGCCGCAGACATCCTTGTATGAAAGGCAGCTATGGCCGAGATGGCGGTCCGCCAGCTCGTCCATTCCATGACCGCCGCCAATCCCGGTTTCCGCGCGGCCCGCGTCGAGGTCGAAGCTGATCACCATCGTGTCTTCGATCGGACCGATCGCAATGCCGTTTCGCCACAATACGTTGAGATCGTATTTCGCGTTGTGCAGCACCTTTAGCACCGCGTCGTTCTCGAGCAGCGGCTTGAGCGCTGCGAGCGCGGCTTCGCAATCGATCTGCAGCGGCCGCTCGGCGAACATGTCGCTACCGCCGTGGCCGAGCGGAATGTAGCAGGCCTCATTGGGCCCCACCGCAAGACTGACGCCGACGAGATCGCAGCTCATGCAATCGAGCGAGGTCGTCTCGGTATCGACCGCCACCAGCCGGGCGGCGTGAGCATGCTCTATCCAGTGATCGAGCCGCTCCATCGTCTGGACGCATTCATAGACCGAGCGATCGCACGGGGGCATTTCGGGCAAGGGTTGGCGATGCCCCTCGGGACCGGCCTGCACGCCCTTGGTCTGGGCCTTTGCAGGATCGAGATTGTTCGGGCGGTCGGGGCTGCCCGATCCCGCGTCGAGCCGGCGGAGCAGCGAGGTAAAGCCGTGCTTTTCGAGGAAAGCCGCAAGGGGCTCCGCAGGCACGCCATCGAGCGAGAATTCTTCCAGCGGCTCGGGGAGATCGCAATCCTCCTTGAGCGTTACGAGCACCCGGCTTAGCTCCGCATCGGCGCGATGCTCGATCAAGCGTTCCTTGAGCTTCGACGCCTTCATGCCTTCAGCCGCATCGAGCGCCGCTGTCAGGTTGCCGTGCTCGGCGATCAGCTTGCTCGCGGTCTTGGGTCCGATCCCGAATATGCCGGGAACGTTGTCGACACTGTCGCCCATGAGAGAGAGGACATCGCCCACCAGTTCGGGCGGAACCCCGAATTTCTCGACCACCTCGTCACGCCCGATGCGCTGGGTCTTCATCGTGTCGAGCATGTCGATGCATCCGCCGCGTTCGACCCCCGGCTCGAGATCCCCTTCGGCGCACTGCCCGATGAGCTGCATCAGATCCTTGTCGGAGGAGACGATCGTGACGTCCCAGCCCTTGCGTGACGCGGCACGGGCATAAGAGGCGATCAGATCGTCCGCTTCGAAGCCGGCGACCTCAATGCATGGCAGGCTGAAGGCCCGCGTGGCGTCGCGGATCAGCGGGAATTGGGGCACCAGATCTTCGGGGGGGGGCGGGCGATTGGCCTTGTATTCGGCGTAGATTTCGTTGCGGAAACTGCGCGAATCCTTGTCCAGGATTACGGCAAGATGCGTCGGGCCGTCGGCCTTGTCGAGATCCTCGGCCAGCTTCCACAACATGGTGGTGTAGCCATAGACCGCGCCGACCGGTGTCCCTTGCGGATCGGTCAGCGGGGGCAAGCGATGATAGGCCCTGAAAATATAGGAGCTTCCATCGACCAGATAGAGGTGATTCCCGTCCGCCATCAAGAGGCGCCTAGCAGCACCCGAGAGGGATGTTGAGCGGATTATCGCCCGGTAAAGAAGGCGAAAATAGGGCGAAATGGCATCAATCGCTTGCAATGCCACAATCCTGCCATTATTTAGCCATGGTGACGCCCGATTTCCGGGCGCTCGCGCAGGGGCCAGCAGGCCGTTGCACTGACACTCGCTGTTGAAGGAATTATATAATGCGTAAGATCGCTCTTGTTGCCGCCGCTTCGGCTGCTGCCCTGACCCTCGCCGCTTGCTCGGAAGCGACCGAAGACAGCGCGGAAGTCACCGCCGAGAACGCTGCTGCCGACACCGAAGCCAACATGGAAGCCGCTGGCGACACCGTCGAATCCGGTGCGGAAGAAGCCGCGATGGAAGCCGAAGCCGCCATGCAGGACGAGACCATGGACGAAGCCGCGGTCGACTAAGTCGACTTGGCTTGAGCCAACAAGAAGGGCGGCGTCGCAAGACACCGCCCTTTTTGTTTGTCAGATGGTGCCCGACGCGCGGCCCGACCGGTTGAGGAACTACTCTCCCCCGTAGTCCGCGCTCGCCCAATTGCGGCCATCTTGGGTGTGGTATCCATCGTAGATCGCGCGAGCGATCGAGGCGATCCGCATGTCGCGCAGACGCCGTGCTTCCAGTTTGCGGCTCCGGTTGCCGTTCTCGTATTCCATGGAAGGGCTCTGGCCTGTCACGTAGATCGCCGCGGCGATCGCGCGGCCGTCCGGGGTGTGGAAAATGCCGATATCGCTTGCGGTGCGCGCAAGCGTGCCCGTCTTGTGGGCCAGCGCAGCGCTCGCGGGAAGGGCGGAGCGCATCCGCTGCTTGCCGGTCGTCGTCTCCGCCATGGCGTTCATCAGCACTTGGCGAGAGGAGGGGCTGAGCCAACGGCCCTGATAAATGCCTGCCAGCAATTGCCCCATCGCGCGCGGTGTCGCGCTGTCCTTCAAATCGATGCTCGCTGCAGGGTCGATCTGCCCGTCCTGACGGATCAATGTCGCGATATCGCGGGTCAGTTCGAAGTCTTCGATCCCCGCCTGCCGCATCCACCGGTTGACCGCAGCCGGACCCCCCACAGCTCCAAGCAGCGCGTCGGTGCACGCATTGCAGCTCTTGCTGATCATCAGATCGAGATGCTGCTTTGCAGAAAGGTAGGCACCGCCCGGCAGGGGAAGCCTGAGTTCACTGGTTAAGCTCCAACGTCCCTGATCGACACCGGCAAGATAAACTGCGGCGATGGCGACCTTGCTTGTGCTGGCGAGCGGAAAACGCTGGTCGGCGAGGACACCCACTTCCCTGCCCGTCGAAAGATCGATCGCGTACACGCCGATCCGCCCATCCTGGCCATCGGCAAAGGCGGCAACCCGCTGCTGAAGCGCGCTGTCGTAAACCGCATTGAAGCTTTGCGGGGCACGCGGCTGAGTGCCCAGCATGTTGTCGAACAGCGCTTCGAACTCGACCGTTTTCGCCTGAGCTGGAGCCTGCGTTTGCGCCTGGGCCGGCATACCCAGGGCCATCGCCCCGGCTGCCAGCAATCCCATCAAAATCCTCTTTCCCATGCGCCCCTTGTATCCCCTCCATGGTTTGCAGGAGATTAATGAGCGCAAAAATTGCGGGTTTGAAACCCTCCAGCGGCGAAATGTGTCGCCCGAGCGATCAAAGCTTCCCGTTTCCTGTTGCAAAACCTTTGGTCTAGCTCCCTTGGCGACTGGCCCGCGCCGCTTCGATCGCGTCGTCCGACCAGGTGACCTGGGTCTGGGTCTGCGGGTTGAACACCTCGCCCGGATAGTTGGCCGTCTCGGCCGCTGCGATCTCTTCTGCGGTGAGGAATTCGCTCGGCTCGAGCGCGAACACGTCGAGCCCGCGCGCGATCTCGGTCGCGTAGATGCGGCCCTTGTACCAATAGGCCGACCAGTACCCGCCTGTGATCAGCTGGTCCTTGTCCACCGGGCCGCGATCGAAATAGGCGATCTCGACCGGGTTTGCTGCGTCGGTGAAGTCGATCACGCTGATCCCGCCCTGGTACCATGCCTGGACGAAGATATCGCGGCCGGGCACGGGAATGATCGAGCCATTATGCGCGACGCAATTCTCGGTTTTGCCCTGCGGCGCGGGGAGCTTGAACAGGCTACGGAATTCCAGCTTGCCTTCCTCGATTTCGTAGATGGCGTTTGCGCCCCAGTTCATCGGGTCGCCCGCTTGGCAGCGCGGACGCGAACCGCCGCCCCACTCGTCGGTGAAGAGCACTTTCGTGCCATCGTTGTTGAAGGTCGCCGAATGCCAATAGGCGAAGCCCTTGTCGGTGACGTCGTCGATGCGTCTGGGCTTCAGCGGGTTGGAGATGTCGAGAATGATGCCGTTGCCCGAGCACGCACCGGCGGCGAGATTCTTGGCCGGGAATACCGTGATATCGTGGCACTGATTGGTCTGGCTGGTGGACTGCGTTCCATCGCCATGGTCGCCACCGCGCCACAGGCCGGCGATATTGCCATCCGCCGCAAAAATGCGCGGCCGGTCGATGACCCGCGCCGCCGCCGGGGCGGCGACCGGGATTTCGATCACGTCGATGCTGAACAGCGCGGTCTCATCGCCGCCGCTCTCATAGCAGCCCTCGAGCTCCTCGGCGTCGCGCACATAGGAGGTGCCCGAATTGTACAGGACGATCCGGTTCTCGTCCGCCGAGACGATCGAATGGGTGTGGCTGCCGCGGCAGGTCTGCACCTGGCCCACCTGGCGCGGACGGGCGATATCGGAAATGTCGAAAATGCGGATGCCGCGGAACCGCTCGGCGCTGACCTTGTCGGAGACGCCCTGCAGGCCGCAGTCAACGCGTGCCCGGCTGTCCTGAACGCTCATCACAAGCAGATCGCCGACGATCGAGACGTCGCCCTGCCCACCGGGGCAGACGGTCGAGCTGACCAGTTGCGGCACCCCGTCCTCCCCCAGGCGATAGGCGTTGAAACCGTGATAGTTTCCGGCAATCAGCATATCGCCTGAAAAGGCCATGTCGGTGTTGGCGAAACTGAGCAGCGAGCCGCGTTTGCCGAAGCGAGGCTTTTCCTCCTCCGCGTTCTCATCGGGATCGGCAGGCTCGCTGTCTTCGGCAGCTTCGCCGGTGCTGTCCTTCTCATCCTTTTCGATCCGCGGTTGCAGCCCGGCGGGATTTTCGGGGTCGAAGAAGCCGGCAGGCTTTTCCATCGCGGAGATCAGCCGCAGGTTGGAAATGGCTTCTCCTGCATCGCGGAACCCCGCGGCGAGCGTCGCGCGCGGGTCCTGCGACAATGTCGCGGCTACGGCGTTCATCCGCTCGATTTCGCTTTGCTGATCGCTCACCACCTCGTTGGTAAACTCGAACATCACCGGATCGTAAGCCGTGCCGGGCAGACGGTGCAGTTCTTCCACCATGTCCACGGCGCCCTGGTGGTGGGCTGTCATCAGCTGGAGGAAAAGCCGGTCGAAGGCGGTGCCGCTGGCGGCGCGCAATTCGGCCATCTGGGCTGGCGTCGCCATCCCTTTCATCGTGTGGTGCGCATGGCCCATGCCTTCCATGCTCGCCGGCAGGCCACGGTCCTCCAGCCACGTGCGCATGAACTCCATCTCGTCCTTCTGGCCGGCTGCGATGCGCTCCGCCGTCTTCACGATTGCCTCGTTGTTGGTGCGATCTTCGACCAGCGCCGCCATCTCGACCGCCTGCTGGTGGTGGACGATCATCCCCTGCATGAAGGCGACGTCGCCCGGCGCGTAGCTGGTGTCCGACAGCGCGATGGCTTCGGCCCGCCCGATGATTTGCGAACCTTCGCCGGGAGCGCCGGGCAGGACGATCGGCACCTCCTGCGCCATCGCAGTAGCCGATGCCGAAAGCAGCAGGGTGGCGCCAACGGCGCGCAGCGAAAATTCGTTCATGATGTGCAAGTCCCCGAGAATTCCTAAGTGCGCAGAGACACATGCGCGAAGCGCGTGGTCAAGCGATAAATCGGCGAACCGTCGACCCGCGCCCGTCAGCTACTTGGGGAATTGCCCACCCCCGTGTGAGATAGCCGAGCGGGTGTACTCCCCGAAATTCGGCAGTTCGCAGCCTCCCTTTGCCTCTCGCAATTGGAGCGATTTCGATTGCCGCGCGTTGATCGGGGAGAACAGTCAGCAACCCGGAGTACAATATGAAATTGCCGCATAACGCCCACGTCGCCCTTGTCGATGGAGAGACTTTCACCGTCATGCGCAACTTGGGCAAGCCGTTCGAACCCAAACTTGAGCCGGCCGGGCGTCCCGATCTCGAAGCGACCAATTTCAGCGCCGGGGTGAAGCATCAGGACGCGTCGGGGCAACGCAGCGGGGCCACCGATCTCAACGAACTGGCCCATGGCGCGGCGGCGGCCGAGTGGCTCAATGCCAAGGCCATTGCGGGGGAAATCGACAATGTGCTGGTGATTGCCGATCCCAAGACGCTAGGAGAAATGCGGCGGCATTATCATTCGGAACTCGAAAAGCGGCTGGTCGGCGAAATCGACAAGACGCTGACCGGCGAGCCGACCGAGCGCATCGAACAGTTGATCGCCGCGGCCTAGAACCAGGCCCGGATACCCGCCAGCAGTGCGAACCCGCTGGGATCGTCGCCGGCGGCGCGCTCGTGCTCGCGCTCGGCGCCGCATTGCCGGCATGCGCCGCCCGCTCCCCTTCCTACCCTCTTAAACAATCAACCTTGCTCGGGCTGGCTACCGAGCCCACTTTCGCTCAATCAGGAGCCGATATCGACTTGCTCGCGGGTTTCGGGCGTGAGCGGCCGTTCGATCGATTCGCGCGCTTTCTCGAACAATTCGGGCGTCAGGTCCGCGCTGCGCGGAGGGAGCGCCTCGCCATCGCCCATCTCGCCGTTCTGCTCGATATCTTCGAGCAACAGCTTCATCTCCGCGATTTCCTTTACCTGCGCTTCGATGATCTCATCGGCGAGCTTACGGACGCGAGGGTCGCTGATGTCGGCGCGCCGCGCATTGTTGATCGCGATCGAGTGGTGCGGGATCATTGATTTCATGAAGTTCCGGTCCTCGACCAGCAATTCCTGCCGATTGACGAACAACAGCGCGACGGCCGCGATCGCGGCCGCGCCAAGGACCATCCATTTTATCCGCTGCGGCCCGTACATCTGCCACATGAAACCGAGCATGATGACGACCATCACCGCGCCCGATACGAGCGAGGCCACCAGCCTGTTCATGCTGAAGAAGAGATGATCGGCTTCGTAAACGAGCTGGAACATCAGCAGATACATGACTGCGGTGGCGGTCGCGATCATGGCGAAGAATCTCGCCCAGTTTCCTTTCTGGCCGGATTGGCGGTTCGGCTTGCTCATGGTGTCTCCTCTTTTTTCACCTTGCCCTGGCTACAGCCCGAAGGGCCACGTCTCAGGCCATAGAAGCCGGCCTGTTCGGCTTCGGCCCGATCGGGAAGCGAAACGGCTGCTTGGGCGATAGCCTCGGGCAAAGACAATTCGCGCCTGCCCCGATGATCGCTGGCGACCCGGCTGCCGTCTTCGGGCACGGTTCCTTCGAGCAACGGCACGAAGCGCACGGGTGTAATGTCGTGGCTTTCCCAGCTATCCTCGCCCGTCCTTGTGAGGCAGCGCAATTGCTGCATGTCCGCCTGGCCCACGGGGATGACCAACCGCCCACCGATGGCGAGCTGGAGCTTGAGCGGCTCGGGTATGGTGGCGATGCGCGCGGCGACCAATATAACGTCGAATGGCGCTTCCTGGGCGTACCCTTGTATCCCGTCGCCCGCGATGACCTGGCAATTTTCGTAGCCCAGTCGCTCGATCTGTTTGCGCGCCTGACTGGCGAGTTTTTCGTGCCGTTCGATTGCCCAAACGTAGTCGGCGATGCGCGAAAGCACCGCCGCGGCGTAGCCCGAACCGGCGCCGACTTCGAGCACTCGATCGCCGGCGGAAACCTCTGCCGCGTCGATCATGCAGGCGACGATGAAGGGTTGGCTGATCGTCTGCCCCTCGCCGATAGGCAACGGGCCGTCCTCGTAAGCGAACTCGCGCATGTCGTCGGGGACGAATTCTTCGCGCGGGACGGTACGGAATGCTTCCAGAATCGCCGCATCGTCGATCCCGCGTCGCTTCAACTGGCGCACGACCATCTGCTCGCGCCGGGCGTGAATATCCATGATAACCTCTCGGTCAATCAATGGCTCACCGCTGCGATGGTGCCCAAACGAAAAGGCCCGGCGGATCGCTCCGCCGGGCCTTTTCGGTTTGCTATGCGTCGTGCGGTTATTCGCGGCCGCCCATGAAGTGGAGCAGGAACATGA
>JBBSMH010000065.1:0-9295 GCA_038233275.1 Sphingomonadales bacterium
CATACTGCAGGGGTGGGATCGCTGGAGGAAGTGTCCACGAGCTGGAAGCCCGCTTCCGGATCGGCACCGTCCAAACCGCGAAAATCGAACACCGTGCGGGTGGGCGCAACACCGCGCAGCGTCAGAGATCGGCGGACCACGATCGGATGGCCATCCTCGGCGCGCGTGTCCGCCAGGGGCGAGTTTCGCACCGGACAATCGATGCGATAGTGCGCGTTCTCGAAACGGACTTCGCGTGCGCCGATCGCTTCGGCGTAGTCAATCGCAGCCTGAACGGCGGGCTGATCGTTCGTCGAGCCGTCGCCCGCCGCGCCGCCCTGCTCGGCGGCGATCGCTCCATCGGCGGGCAGCAGTCGAAAGATGCGACCGTTGGCGGTCGCGAAGGCAAAGCGCGGGTGTGCGGCGAGCAATGCGTCATCGGCGAGCGCATCGGTTATATACTGGCCAGCGCCCTGGCCTTCGGCGAAGTAGCCCGTGCTGTCGAGCCGCGTGATCTCGCCCGGCGGCGCGCGCAGTGCAAGGTCGGAGAACAGCGCCGGCAGCGCCGATACGGCGCGGTTCGCCAGGGCGAGCGCGGGAAGGGCGAACGCGCTCATTGCGACACCCGATAGGAAACGGTGCCTGCGGCGATCGCAAGGTCGAGATAGAGTTCGGCTCCGCGTTCGCTTTCCTGCCACACAGGCTCGCACACATTGCCCGTATACCGCGCCCAGACTGCGCCCCCTGCGGTCAAGCCATGCTTGCTCGTACCCCCGTCGGCCGAGCGCAGCACGCGCACGCTCCCCTGCCATTCACCACCGAGTTCGAGATAAACCGGCGCGAAGGGGGCGGGGACGAAAGGACCGGCGATGAAATCCGTGGCTGCAAGCCCTTCGAGCGCGGCGGGCACCCCGGCGGGCGCCATTGAGATCGGAAGAGGCATATCGGCGCTCACAAGGGCAAGATTTCCCTCGGGATCCGAATGCCCCAGCGCGAAGGCCGGGGCAAAACCAGCCGGAGTGCGGACCGGGGTCGGATTATTCATGGTTAGCTCCTTATCACAATACTAACCAAAACGGTTACCAACTGGAGGGCGTGTAGGAAAATGATTTTTGCAAAGCCCCGGGCGCTGCGCGATAGGGAGTGCATGAAGGTCGCGGTCTTTCACCCGGGAACGCAGCACAGCTGGCAGACCGCGCGGGCGTTGCAGGACCTCGATCGGCTCGCCTGGTATGCGACCAGCATCTTTTATCGGCCCGACCGGCTGCCTTACAGCGCGACGCGCCTGATGCCGCGCCGCGCCCGCGCCGCGCTCGAGCGCGAGTTCGCCCGCTTTGCACCTTCGGGAATAGATCCCGCGCTGGTACGCACGCACGGCCTGGGCGAATGGGCGGAACGCGCCGCGCTCCGGCTTGGCTGGCGGCAACCCTCGGCATGGTTCGACCGCGCGGGGAATCGCGCATTCGAGCGCCGGGTTGGCGCCGATGCCCGGCGTGAGGGCGAGCTGGCCCTATGGGGTTACAACGGCTCTTCCGTCCGCGTCTTTCGCGATCCGGACCTCGCCGATTGCCCCAGGATTCTCGACCGGACCATTGGCGACTGGCGCGCGTGGAACCGGGTGCGCGCCGAATTGCGCGAGGCCTGGCCCGGCTGGTCGATCACCGATGATCATCACCACCCGCCCCAGGCGATCGACGCCGACGATCGCGAATATGCCGCAGCAGACCGCATCGTGTGTGGCAGCGCCTTCGTGCGCGATACCATCCTTGCCGAGAGCCCATTGGAGGGGCTCCGGGACAAACTCACCGTCCTGCCCTATTGCCACGACGAGGAGTTGTTCGGCGGCGCGCCCGAACCCCGCCCGGTGGAGCGCGGCGCGCCGCTGCGCTTCCTGTTCGTCGGCCATCTGAGCTTGCGCAAGGGAATCCAGCATGTGCTCGAAGCGATCGCGCGCCTGCCCGCCTCGCAGGCATCGCTCACCGTCGCGGGCCCACCCCTCATTGCGCAGGGCAAGCTGGCGCACTTTCGGGAACGGATCGACTATCGCGGAAACCTTCCGCGCAGCGCGATCCCCGCGCTCATGCGCGAGCATCACGTCCTGCTGCTGCCGAGCCACTTCGAAGGATCGGCGATCACCCTGCTCGAAGCGCTGGCGTCGGGCATGGCGGTAATCCAGAGTCCGCAGGCCGGACGTGGGGCAAGCGAAGAGACGGGCATCGTCATCGAGCGGCCCGACGTGCGTCTCCTCGAAGCGGCGATGGTGGAACTTATTGAAAATCGCGGCCGGCTCGACGCGATGCGTCAGGCCGCATGGCGCGGCGCGGAGGCGCATGGCTTTGCCGCCTACCGCGACAACATCGCGGCGCTGCTGGGCGATATGGGCCTTTAGCGCGGCCCGGCCAGCAGCTTTTCGAGCGCGGCTTCGAAGCGGTCAGCAACGCCGTCAAGGGTCCAGCGTTCGCGTGCCCTGGCCTGCCCCGCCTCGCCCAGCCGCGCGCGCAAGCCGGGATCGTCGGCGAGCTGAGCAATGGCACCGGCAAACGCCTGTGCATCGCCCGGGGGGACGGTAAGCCCGCACCCCTCCACCTCATGGGCAAGGCCTGTCCCCGCTTCGGCTGTCGCCACCACCGGCCTGCCCGATGCGAGCATGTTGCCAAGCTTGGAGGGCAGGACCAGGTCGGCGGCGCCGGCCAATTGCGGGAGCAGGTGAACATCCGCCATCGCCAGCAATTCGCCGACCCTTGAAGCGGGCTGCAGATCCTCGAACCGGACGTTGGAAAGACCGTGAGCCATGGCCTCCAGCCGGCGCCGATTGGGCCCATTGCCGCAGATGAGGAACGCGAGATCGTCTCGTGACGCCAGCAGCCGCGCGGCTTCGATTGCAATCTCCAACCCCTGCTTGTTGGCGATATTGCCCGAATAGAGCGCGACGGTCTTGTCTTCGAGCCCCCATTCGCGCCGCAAGCGCGCTCCGGCGGCCGCCTCCACGGCGCCCGCATGATTGGCCCAATTGCGCAATTCGACGATACGCTCGGGCACAATGCCCCTGTCCTGCAGGAGCGCGCACATCTGCGGACTGATAGTGGAAATCCTGTCGGCCCTGGCGAGCATCGCCGATTCGAACCGCCGCGCCGCGCGGGCCGCGCTCCCTACCCCGCCGATCAGTCCGGTGGCGATCGCCGCCTCGACCTCGAAATCCTGAACATGGAGCCATAATGGCGCGCCCGCCGCCTTCGCGGCGCGGGCGGCGACCGGGACCGCCAACAGGGAGGGCGCGACCGCGAGGACACAGTCCGGCGCAAGTCGCTTTGCCGCGCGCACGGCGCACAAGAGCGTGCTCGCGGCGAAACTCGCATGATGCGCGATCCGCCTGGCTCCGGTCGGATCGGAGGGGACGTAATGCGGGCAGCGGTGTACGCTGACGCCGTTCTCTTCGCGCGTGGTCCAGCCCGAATAGCCCTCGAGCGCACGCCATTGGGGGTAATAGGGTTGTCCGGCAATCACATCCACCCGGTGGCCGCGACGGACCAGCTCTTCCGCCAGGCCAGCGGTATAGGGACCGATGCCGATCTCCTCGGGCCGATAGTTCAGGCCAAGGATCAGCAGCCGCCTGCTCCGGCGGGGAGAAGGTGTCACACCCATAGCGGCCGGCCCATCAGGCCGCGCGCAGCCCCGAAACGCCTTTCGCCCCGCCATCTATTGCGGAGAGCCCGGCGAACATCGTATCGACGATCGCGGCCAGATGATCCTCCGAGAGACGCTCGTCGATCATCATCAATATGTCGGGCATGGTATAGCCCAGCACCATCTGGTTCACGATCCGCAGCGCGCGATCGATCTCCAGGCCTTCGAAGAACCCCTCGTCCTGCGCTTGCGCGATCAGTTCGCACAGATAGTGGTCGGCCAGATCGACATAGGAACGGACCCGTTCGAAGCGGCGGCTGCCCAGCTCGTACAACAGCGCGAACGTGTCGGGATCGCGGTGGAATTCGGCTCGCTGGTGACGAAACCGGCGCGCGAAGAATTCGAACATCTTGCGGTTGGCGGGCAGATCGCTCGCCAGCACCTCTTCCATGATCGCGATATGGGGGGCGAACCAGCGTTCCGCCGTGGCGTCGAACAAATCGCTGTCTTCGGGAAAGATCGCATCGATCCGTGCACGGGAAAGCCCCGTCTCTGCAGCGAGAATCTCGGGCGTCACCTCCGCACCGCGCCTGGCGGTCAATTCGATCGCCAGCGTCGCCAACCGTTCGCGTTCGCGCGCCTTGTCTTCATGGGTCACGATTGAAGCCCTCCTGCCACCGACAGCCCGCAGGCGCATAGCTAGGGAATCCCGCCACCGATTGAAAGCGCAACGCGGACAATCATTCTTGCGCGCAGATCACCGCAGCGGCTTGCGACGTTTCTTCCTGGGCGGCAGCGGGACGAAGGCCGGGGTGCGGCGGACATAGTCCTCATATCCGGCCCGGTGCTTCTTCATCCCGCTTTCGAGCATCGGCGCGCCGCTCCAGCGCGTCAGCGTGAAGGTCAGGAACAGCGGCCCCGCCACGGTCAGCGCGGCGACCCACCAGCCCGCGCTCGCGGCGGCGATCCAGATTCCCCACCACACCAGCGCGTCGCCGAAATAATTGGGATGGCGGCTATAGCGCCACAGGCCGGCATCAAGCACCTTGCCCTCATTCGCCGGATCGGCCTTGAACCGGGAGAGCTGCCAGTCCCCGATCCATTCGAACAGGATGCCGACCAGCCAGACGGCGAGGCCGACCAGAGCGAGCCCGCTGATCGGCTCGATCGAGGAGCCCTGCAGGATGCCGAGTTGCGCGGGGCTGGATACGATGAACAGCAGGACCGTCTGGCCAAGGAACACCTTGAACAATGCCGCAAGCGCGAAGCGGCCCCTTTCGCGATCCTTCCTGAGAATGCGCTCATAGCGGCTATCTTCCCCCTCGCGCCGCCAGCGCCAGAACAGGTGGATGGCAAGCCGCACGCCCCAGATCGCCGTCATCGCCAGCAGCAATGTCGCCAATCCGCCGGGCTCAATGACGCGCAGCCAGCTTGCCAGCGCGGCGAGCGCCATTCCCGCGCCCCACCAGGCATCGACGAAGGAAACCTCCTGCTTGTGGAGGGCATAGGCCCACAGGATCAGCGCGCACCCCAGCAATATCGCCGCATTGCCCGCCAGCGCTTCAACCATGCGACAACTCCCCCAGTGTGCGCGTGGTCGCTTCCAGCGCAACGAAACGATCACAGCCTGGCAGTTTTTTTCGGTAAAAGGCAGCCAGTTTCGCTAAATCGGCGCGATAGTCTCCGCACGGCATCAGCGGTTCTCCCAATCCGCCGCGCATGCTGGCATGGTCGACCCAGGCGGGCACGATGGGGACACCCGCGGCCATGGCGATATGATAGAACCCGCTACGCCAGCCGCCGCTGGAGCTGCGCGATCCCTCGGGTGCGATGACCAGCGCCAGCTCATCGGCATCGGCGAAGGCCCGCACCACCTGCTCGACATAATTGCTCTTCTTCGACCGGTCGATCGGCACCCCGCCCATGTCGAGCATGAAAGGGCGCTGCGGCCCCTGGAACAGCGTGTGCTTGCCCATGAAGCTCGGCCGAATGCCAAGCTCGTGCGTCGCGCCGAGAAAGAAGATGAAATCCCAGTTCGAGGTATGCGGCGCGCCGACGATGATGAATTTTCGTGCGGCGGGCCGTTTGCCCTCGAGGCGCCAGCCCTTCCAGCGATACAGCGCCAGCAACACACGGCGAAACGCGCGCGAGAGCAGGCTCGACCGCCTGCTCACATGCGGAACACGCCGAAGCGGGGCCGTTCGGGAATCGGCGCCTCGAGCGTCGCGGCGAAGGCGAGACCGAGCACGTCGCGGGTCTGCACCGGGTCGATCACCCCGTCGTCCCACAGGCGGGCGGTGGCGTAGTAGGGGTTGCCCTCGTCCTCGTATTTCTGGCGGATCGGCGCCTTGAACGCCTCGGCCTCTTCGGGCGTCCAATTGTCGGCATCGCGGTGGACGGTGGCCAGCACGGAGGCCGCCTGCTCGCCGCCCATCACTGAAATCCGCGCGTTGGGCCAGGTGAACAGGAAACGCGGGCTATAGGCGCGGCCCGCCATCCCGTAATTGCCCGCGCCGAAACTGCCGCCGATGACCACGGTAATCTTGGGCACGGTCGCGGTGGCGACCGCGGTGACCAGCTTGGCGCCATGCTTGGCGATGCCCTCGGCCTCATATTTCCCGCCGACCATGAAGCCGGAAATGTTCTGCAAAAACAGCAGCGGAATGCGGCGCTGCTGCGCCAGCTCGATGAAATGCGAGCCCTTCACGGCGCTTTCGGAAAACAGCACACCATTATTGGCCAGGATTCCCACCGGCATGCCCCAGATATGCGCAAAGCCGCACACCAGCGTGCTGCCATAATGCTGCTTGAACTCATGAAACTCGCTGCCGTCAACGAGACGCGCGATGACCTCGTGCACGTCATAGGGCGCGCGGACATCGTCTGGGATGATGGCATAAAGATCATCAGCATCGAATTTGGGTGGGCGCGGGTCGCGCAGTTCCACATTCTGCGCAGCGCCGGTATTCGCGCCCAAATGGCTGACGATATCCCGCACGATGGTCAGCGCGTGCTCGTCATTCTCCGCCAAATGATCGACCACGCCCGATTTTTTCGCGTGCAGGTCGCCGCCGCCAAGGTCCTCGGCGCTGATCTCCTCGCCCGTCGCAGCCTTTACCAGCGGCGGTCCGGCGAGGAAGATCGTGCCCTGCTCGCGCACGATCACGCTCTCGTCGCTCATAGCGGGGACATAGGCCCCGCCGGCGGTGCAGCTGCCCATGACGCAGGCGATCTGCGGGATGCCGAGCGCCGACATGTTGGCCTGGTTGAAGAAGATGCGCCCGAAGTGCTCGCGGTCGGGAAAGACCTCCGCCTGATAAGGGAGGTTCGCCCCGCCGCTATCGACCAGATAGACGCACGGCAGGCGATTTTCCTGAGCGATCTCCTGCGCCCGTAAGTGCTTCTTGACGGTCATCGGGTAGTAGCTGCCGCCCTTCACCGTGGGATCGTTGCATACGATCATCGCCTGACGGCCCGACACGCGCCCGATGCCGCAAATCATCGAGGCGCCGTTGACATCGCCCTCATACATGCCGTTGGCCGCGAGCTGTCCGATCTCGAGGAACGGCGAGCCCGGATCGAGCAGCCGCTCCACCCGCTCACGCGGCAGCAGCTTGCCGCGCGACACATGGCGTTCCCGCGATTTTTCGCTGCCGCCTTTCGCGGCTTCGGCGACGCGTTCCCACAATTCGTCCTTGAGCTTGCGGTTGTGCGCGGCATTGGCCTTCGCCTGGTCGCTGAACAAATCGAGCCTGGTATCGAGAATCGGCGCGCTCATGACATCTCCCTGTTGCCCGCCGTGCCTAGCGAGCGCGAAGGACACAGCCAAGCCGGGGCCGATCGCCGTCGGCGGCCCGCGCGACCTGAGAGCCGAACGTCACACATGCTGAATACGGGGATCGGCAAGGGCGCGTTCATCGGCCTGGGCGCATCGCAGCTGTTTCGGTTGCAGTATGATGGAGATATCCCTTATTGCAATAACCTGACGATATTGGAGGCGGCAATGCTGACGTGGTTCGGCCGACGCTATCTCGACCTGTTGGGATCGATATACATTTATAACGAACATCGCGGCTATACCGCGATCGATCGCGTTCTGGAGGCGGTTCGCGCGCGATCGCCCGACGACGACGGGCTGATCGCCGCGATCGAAAGCCATCGCGCCGACGAACGCAAGCATTACGTGATGTTCCGCCGCTGGTTCGAACGCCGCGGCATCATGCCGCTCGCGGTCGATCGCACCTTCGGCCATATCGACCGTTTCGTCGAAATCGTCTTTCGCACGCCGATCGACCGGCTCGACACGCAAGCGATTATCGATTCCGACGAATATTTCGAACGATTGTGCCGCGTGATCGCGCTGACCGAACGGCGCGGCTATCGCCAGATCGAAACCCTGCTGACCAACCGGTTCGTCAAGTCGGATCCCGTGCTGATGCGCATTTTTCGCATCATCAAAGAGGACGAGCCGAGCCATTGGGCGCCCTATGAGGGGTGGCTGCGCAGCCATGGCAAGCGCGAACCGCGCTGGTGGGAACGCGCGATCGACAGCTTCATTCACTCCGAACTGCTGTTCCTGAAACTGCCCGTCCTGTTCCTCAACCCGTTCGTGTCGCGACGGACCGACTGGGCCGATGCGAACGAGCCCAACGAACGCCCCCGGCCCGCGCCGTTGTCGCCATCGGCGGCATGATGGAGGTTTCCGCGGCGCGGGAGGCGTCGCTCCCGGCAACCCCGGCTCCCGCGCGGCAGGGGCTGCTGGCCGGCCTCATGACGCGGCGCGTCGGCGGCATGCTGATCCGCAACACCGTCGTCAGCAGCTTCGTCTTCGTCCTTGGGCTGGCGCTGCTTTGGGTCCTCGTCCGCTGGGGCGGGCTGGACGAGGTGCCGGCGGCCGCGATCGGCTTTCTGTTCGCCAACACGCTGCATTACGCGCTGGGACGATCGTGGATTTTCCGCGGCACCGATCGTAAGATCGCCACGGGATATGTCATATTCCTGATCAATTCGGGCGCGGGCCTGGCGATCACGGTCGGCCTGTTCGCGGCCATGCTCCATTTTACCGCCGTCCATTATCTCGTCGCGCGCGTCATCGTGTCGGTCTTTGCCGGCCTGGCCATGTTCGTCCTCAACGCCGTCGTCAATTTCAGGCAGGTCTGACGATGCGCATCGCGCTGTTTTCGGGCAATTACAATTATCTGCGCGAAGGGGCCAACCAGGCGCTCAACACGCTTGTCCGCTATCTCGAGGCCAAGGCGGATTGCCGCGTGCGCGTTTATTCGCCGGTGACCGACACGCCGGCGTTCGAGCCGGCGGGGACGCTGGTGCCGGTGCCGTCGATCGCGCTGCCTGTGCGCGGCGAATTTCGCCTTGCGCTGCGCCTGCCGCGCTCCATCCGCCGGGACATAGGCCCCGCCCGCGGCGCAGCTGCCCATGACGCAGGCGATCTGCGGGATGCCGAGCGCCGACATGTTGGCCTGGTTGAAGAAGATCCGCCCGAAGTGCTCGCGGTCGGGGAAGACTTCGGCCTGATAGGGCAGGTTCGCCCCGCCGCTGTCGACCAGATAGACGCAGGGCAGGCGGTTTTTCTGCGCGATTTCCTGCGCGCAGATGCTTCTTGACCGTCAGCGGATAATAGCTGCCGCCCTTCACGGTGGGATCGTTGCATACGATCATCGCCTGACGGCCCGAC
>JBBSMH010000066.1:0-9238 GCA_038233275.1 Sphingomonadales bacterium
ACTTGGCGCCGAGGTCACCGGGTTCCCTGCTGTAAGCGATCTGCTTGGTCAGTCCGGCTCCCAGGCTGTCGGTGCGCGCGACGATGATTCCGTCTTCGACCCCGAGTTCGAGAAAAGCGTAACGCATCGCGCGGATCTTCTGCAGGAAGTCCTCGTGCGGCACGGTGACCTTGCCGTCCTGGTGGCCGCATTGTTTCTCGTCGGACACCTGGTTTTCGATCTGCAGGGCGCAGGCCCCGGCTTCGATCATCTTCCGGGCCAGCAGATAGGTCGATTCGGCATTTCCGAAACCGGCATCGATGTCGGCAATGACCGGGACGACGTGGGTTTCGTGATTGTCGATTGCAGCTTCCACCCGCCTGGATTCGAGCTCGTCGCCCCGGCCGCGCGCCGCATCGAGGTCACGGAACATGCCCCCCAGTTCGCGCGCATCGGCCTGCCTCAGGAAGATATAGAGCTCCTCGATCAGGGCAGGCACAGCGGTCTTCTCGTGCATCGACTGGTCGGGCAGGGGTCCGAACTCGCTGCGTAGCGCGGCGACCATCCAACCGGAGAGGTAAAGATACCGCCGTTTTGTGCTGCCGAAATGCTTCTTGATCGAGATCATTTTCTGCTGCGCGATGAAGCCGTGCCAGCAGCCGAGCGATTGGGTGTAGTTCGCGGGATCGGCGTCGTAGGCGGCCATGTCCTCGCGCATGATTCTGGCAGTATAGCGAGCGACATCGAGGCCTGTGGGGAAACGGTTCTGCACCGCCATCCGCGCCGCGCCTTCCGCGTCGATCGCTTTCCACGGCGCGCCCTGCCTGTCGATGATGTCGGCAAAACGATCGGTCTGGGATTGATAGGTCACTCTGCGAATCTCCAAGCGAACGAAGCGTTCGTTGAGACGGGGTTGTCTCAGGACAGAGCCATAAAGGAACAGGAAGTTACATTATTTCTTGTCAAGGAGCCTTGGGTGGAACAAATCAGCACGTAACTTTGTGAAGAAAGTTACAGGGCATGGAAAATTCCGCACTCTTTGCCGGACCGGCTATTCGACGCTTGCGGCGGCGGCAAAACATGACTCAGGCCGCGATGGCCGCCAGGCTCGAAATATCGCCCAGCTACCTCAATCTGATCGAGCGCAACCAGCGCGCGCTGAGCGCGCGCGTGGTGATGCAACTGGTGTCCGAATTCGAATTCGACCCCCGCAGTCTGCGCGAAGATGAGAAGATAGGCGGCCTCGATGGCCTCGCGCGGCGTCTGGCCGATGATCGCTTTGCCGACCTCTCGATCGACCGCGACGAGATGGAAGAGTTCCTCTCCTCATCGCCTCAGATTGCATCGGCCTTTGCCCGGTTGTTCGACGAAACGAATGCGGCTGGCTCGCAGGGCGACGATGCGCTCGCCGCTTCGCGCAGAGAGATCGAGCGCTGGCGCAATCACTTCGCCGATCTCGACTATGCCGCGGAAGAGCTTGCGGACGAGATGCGCCTGTCGCGCGGCGACATCTCCACCGCGCTCGCCGATCGGCTCCGCCAGCGGCATCAGCTATCTGTCCGGATCCTGCCTCGCGAGGTGATGCCAGGTAAGTTGCGCCGTCTCGATCTCCACGCACGCCAAATCCAGCTCACCGAGATGCTTGCTCCCGAGTCGCGCATGTTCCAGCTGGCGCTGCAACTGGCGCAACTCGAGCAACGCGAAGCTATTGGAGATCTGGCGGGCGGTGCACGGTTCGCGGACGAGGCTGCGCGCATGCTGTTTGAGCGTCATCTCATGGGCTATTTCGCGGCGGCGCTGATCATGCCCTATCTGCGTTTTCTGCGCGCCTGCGAGGCGACCGGATATGACCTGCCGGTACTCCAGCGCCGGTTCGGGGTGAGTTTCGAGCAGCTTGCCCACCGGCTCACGACACTCCAGCGCGTCGGGCAGCGTGGCTTGCCCTTTTTCATGGCCCGCATCGACCGAGCGGGGCAATTCTCCAAGAGGTTTGCCGGTGCGAGCGGCGTGGGCTTCCTGGAGACCGACCATGCTTGCCCGCGTTGGATTGGCGCGAACGCGTTCGACAGGCCGGGCGAAATGTTGACCCAATTGGTCCAGCTCGAGAATTGGGGCGACGGCGCGGCGCGATGGTTCATGCTCGCACAGACGGTCGAGGGGCAGGGCGCGCCCGGGCAGGCGAGGTTCGTCGTGGTGCTGGGGCTCGAGGCCTCGCTTGCCGGAGAGCTAGCGCAAGCCCGCGGCCAATCGCTACGGGGCCCAGAAGCGACGGCAATCGGCCCAGGGTGCCGCAACTGCCATATTCCCGACTGTCGCCAGCGCTCCCTGCCGCCAAAGGGGCGAAAGCTCGTCTTCGATCGCATGGCGCGCGCAGATACGCCGTTCGATTTCTCCGGACCGAACTAGGCGGAGGAACCGCGAAGCCTTTCCGGAGTTTATTCGTCGATCCGCAAGGGAGGAATGAGCATGACCGAAGAACGCACGACCGAAACGGTGACTCCGGAAGGTACCCATCATACCGAGCGTCACGTGACCCATGACGATGCGCCCCGCAGCGGCGGTGGCGGGATGTGGGTGCTGCTCATCATCCTGTTGATCGCAGTAATAGCGGGCATCTGGATCTTCTCCAGCCAGAGCGGTGCCGAAATCGCCAAGGACAATGCCATTGCCGGAGCAGCGGAGAATGTGGGTGAGGCCGCCAACCAGGTGGGCGAGGCCGCTACGCAGGCAGGCGATGCAGTCGAGAACACCGCTGACGGCGAATAAGCCGCACGCGTTTTATTTGGCGGCGGACCCCTTGTCGGGGCGCCGCCAAAACCCGTGATGTAAAGTTTACCGACAGTTCATTACTCTGTGGTAGTCAGGAATTCCGACAGGAGCTTCCGGACCCCAAGAAATGATCCGCCTTTTCAAGCATTACATCCCGCACGGGGTTGCGGTGCTGGGCTTCGTCGATCTGCTTTTGCTGGTGGTGGCGGGGGAAGCGGCATGGCAGTTGCGGGCTGCCCAGATCGACAGTTCCGCAGGTTCCTTTGCCGGACGGCTGCCGGAACTGCTGGTTTATGCCGGGCTGGTCGGCTCGATCATGCTCGCGGTTGGCTGTTACAGTCCCGAAGCGCTGAGATCGGTTCGGTTTTCGACCGCGCGCCAGCTTGTGGCGGTCAGCCTCGGCGTAATCGGGATTTCGGTGCTCGATTTTTTGATCCCGGGCGATCTCTTTTGGCGGTCGGTCCTGCTCTACGCGATGGTTTTGTCCATGGTCCTGCTGGTCGCGAACCGCGCGCTGGCCGGGCCGCTGTTGGGCACTTCGACATTCAAGCGGCGGGTCGTGGTGCTGGGGGCGGGGACGCGAGCGCAGCGTCTGCAGGCAATTTCGGAACGGCCCAATAGCGGGTTCGTAATCGCCAGTTTCGTCCAGATGGGTGGCGCCCCGTCCGATCTCGCGGGCGCAGTCCCGCGCAACTCGATCGCGGACCTCGGCGCTTTCGTCGATCGTCATGGCGCCCGCGAAGTGGTGCTCGCGCTGGAGGAGCGGCGCAACGCATTGCCCCTTAAGGACCTGCTCCGCGTCAAGACTAAGGGCGCTCATGTCAACGAGTTCTCCAGCTTTCTCGAGCGCGAAACCGGTCGGGTGGACCTCGATACGCTGAATCCCAGTTGGCTGATCTTCTCGGACGGATTTTCAGCCGGGCGCGTATTTTCCAGCCTCTTCAAGCGCATATTTGACATTCTGGTCAGCTCGGCGCTGCTCTTGGTGACATGGCCCCTGCTCGCGCTTTTCGCGTTGCTGGTGAAACTGGAGAGCAGCGGGCCGGTACTCTACCGGCAAGAGCGGGTGGGGCTTTACGGCCAGCCGTTCGAGGTCATCAAATTGCGCTCCATGCGAGAGGATGCGGAGAGGGACGGGGCCCGGTGGGCCAGCGAGAACGATCCGCGCGTCACCCGCGTCGGACGGGTTATTCGCCTCCTGCGCATCGACGAGCTGCCGCAGCTCTGGACCGTTCTCAAGGGGCAAATGAGCTTCGTTGGGCCACGGCCGGAGCGTCCGCAATTCGTCGCCGAACTCGAACGCGAACTGCCCTTCTATGCCGAGCGCCAGGTGGTGAAGCCGGGCATCACCGGATGGGCGCAGGTCAACTACCCCTATGGCGCGACCATCGACGATGCGCGCGAAAAGCTCGAATACGATCTTTACTATGCGAAGAACTATTCGCCCTTCCTCGATACCCTGATCCTGCTCCAGACGGTGCGGGTCATCCTTTGGCCAGACGGAGCTCGCTGAGCCATGATGGGGATGATCGGTTTCATCGCTTACGGGGCGGCGGCGGTCGCGTGCCTACTGGCTGCTTGGTGGGTGGCGGCGAAAGCTACGGTGAAGCGAACCGACCGCAGCGCGATGATCGTGGCCCTTTCGGCCACCGCGGCATGGTGCCTCGCCATTGCCGCTTTGGGCGTCGACCGTCCGCTGGGCCTCGCACTCGAAATCGCCCGCAACCTTGCCTGGTTGTTCGTGCTGTTCCGGCTGTTCGGAAACGATAGACGCGACGAAAGCGTCCGTCTCGTGCGGCCCTTGCTGCTGGTGCTCGCCTTTGTCGAATTGCTCCAGGCGCCGCTCATCGTGCTCAGCTTCGACCCCGCTTTTTCGCGGGAAATCACGCTGTCTGTGTTCCAGACATCGGCGCTGTTTCGAGTTCTCCTGGCGGTCGGGGCATTGGTGCTGCTGCACAATCTGTTTGCGGGGGCGACGACCGGCTCGCGCCGCCTTATCGCCTGGACCTGCGGCGCGCTCGCGCTGTTCTGGGCCTGGGAATTGAACTATTTCTTCGTCGCCTATCTGAGCGGCGAAACCAGCGCTGAACTGGCTGTCTTGCGAGCTCTCGTGACAGCGGCGGTTGCGGCGCCGTTGGCGATGGGATTCAGTCGCACCGGGGTGGACCTGCGCTTTCGCCCATCGCGCGCGGTCACCTTCCAGTCGCTTTCGCTGGTGTTGATCGGTGCCTATCTGTTCGCGGTCTTCTTTACCTCGCAGATAGCCGCATCGGGAGCGGGCGATCTGGCGCGGGTCGTGCAAGTGGCCTTCCTGCTGGGAGCAGCGGCCTTGGCGCTGCTGTGGCTTCCCTCCCACCGCTTGCGGCGCTGGGTCCGGGTCAGCGCGCTCAAGCACCTGTTCAAGCACCGCTATGATTATCGCAGCGAGTGGATCCGTTTTACCCATACGATCGGGCACCGGGCCGATGGCGGGCGCAGCCTGCAAAAACGCGCCATCCAGTCACTGGCGAATATCGCCGATTGCGGCGCGGGTCTTCTGTTGATGCCGGACGAAGACGGCAAATTTGCGCTCGCCGCCGATTGGCAGTGGGAGGAACTGGCGGTCCCGGCAGAGGCCTTGCCGCACGAACTGGTACGGATCCTCGAGCGCCAAGCGCTGATCATCGACTTTGGGGAGGTCCGTGAAGGCGTCCAGCATCATGGCGAACTGTCACATGTCCCGCGATGGCTTCTTGAGGGGACCAGCACCTGGGCAGCGATCCCCCTGCTCCACGTCGGCAAGCTGGTGGGTGTTATCGTCCTGGGAAAGCCGCAGGTTTACCGTCTGCTCGACTGGGAGGACTTCGATCTTCTTGCCGCCGCCGGACAGCAGGTGGCGAGTTATCTTGCCGAACAGTCCAGCCAGGACGCTCTCAACGAAGCAACCCAGTTCGAGGAATTCAACCGGCGCATTGCCTTCGTCCTGCACGACATCAAGAACCTGTCGAGCCAGATGTCGCTCCTGCTGTGCAATGCGGAAAGGCACGCCGACAATCCCGAATTCCGCAAGGACATGCTGGTGACGCTGCGCAACAGCGCGGAAAAGCTCAACATCATGCTCGCGCGACTGGGGCGCTATTCCCAGCCCACAGGGGTGATCCACGAGAGTTTCGATCTGGCAGCGCTGGCACGCGAGTTGCGAGAGCGCTTTGGCGCAGGGCATCCCATGCGCCTTTCCGACAACGGTCCTTGCCGGGTCCTGGGCCATCGCGAAGCGCTGATGCAGGCGCTGGTGCATCTCATCCAGAATGCGGTGGACGCTAGCGATCAAGAAGCCGCGGTTGCTCTCGAGTGCCGGACCGACGGTCTGCGGGGGGAGATCGCTGTGGTCGACACCGGTTGCGGGATGAGCGCGGCATTCGTGCGGAACGAGCTTTTCAAGCCGTTTGTCTCCTCCAAGGACGGTGGCTTCGGGATCGGAGCCTACGAGGCGCGCGCGATGATACGCGGGATGGGGGGGCGGTTGAGCGTGGAATCGCGTGAAAGGGCTGGCAGCCGATTTGTCGTAAGCCTGCCCTTGGCCGCGGCGAGCAAACTGTTGGAAGGCAAGGCAGAAAAACCAGATATTCTGGAAAGCGAGAAGGTGTGATGGGCGTATCGAAGCCGAAGCTGCTGATTGTCGAGGACGACGAGGGGCTGCAGGCACAGCTCAAATGGGCTTACGACGATTTCGATGTTGTCATCGCGGGCGATCGGGATGCGGCGTTGACCGCTTTGCGCGCAGAGGCGCCCCAAGTCGTGACTCTCGATCTGGGTCTTCCCCCCGACCCCGATGGAACCAGCGAAGGGTTTGCCGTGCTCGAAGCGATCATGGGGCTGAAGCCGGACACCAAGGTGGTTGTCGCTTCGGGTCATGGTGCGCGCGAGAGCGCCTTGCAGGCCATCGCCCGCGGTGCCTACGATTTCTACCAGAAACCGGTCGATATCGAAACCTTGGGCCTGATTGTTCGCCGTGCCTTTCGTCTCCACGAAATCGAAAGCGAGAATCGCCGCCTCGCCGAGCGGACAGGGGAGGAAAAACGTGTCCTGGGCAGAATGATCACGGCGGCCCCCGAAATGGCAAAGGTGGCGCGCACCATCGAACGTGTGGCGGACACCAATGTCACGGTGATGTTGCTGGGGGCCAGCGGCACAGGCAAGGAATTGCTGGCGCGCGGTCTTCACGACGCGAGCAATCGGCGCGAGGGCGCCTTCGTTGCGATCAATTGTGCGGCGATCCCCGAAAACCTGCTCGAAAGCGAATTGTTCGGACATGAGAAGGGCGCATTCACCGGCGCGGTCAAGACAATTGAAGGCAAGATCGAGATGGCTGGCGGCGGGACGCTGTTTCTCGATGAGGTTGGCGACATTCCCTTGCCTCTCCAGGTCAAGCTGTTGCGCTTTCTCCAAGAGCGGGTGATCGAGCGTATCGGCGGTCGCAAGGCGATTTCCGTCGACACGCGGATCGTGTGCGCGACCCACCGCAATCTCGAGACGATGATCGCGGAAGGGGAATTTCGGGAAGATCTTTTTTATCGGCTGGCGGAAGTTGTCGTGAAGATCCCGACCCTGGTGGAGCGGCCCGGTGACGCGGTGCTGCTGGCCAAGGCATTCCTGGCGAAGTTTTCCGCGGAGATGAATCCGAAGGTGAAAGGTTTTGCCGCGGACGCGCTGGCGACGATCGACGGATGGACATGGCCGGGAAATGTCCGCGAGTTGGAGAACCGGGTGAAGCGCGCGGTTATCATGGCCGATGGCAATTTGGTCACTGCTGAAGATCTCGACATGAACGGAAATGGAGACGAACAGCCCGCAAACGCGCTCAGTCTCAAGAGCGCGCGCGAGCATTCGGATCGCCGGTTGATCCGTCAGGCGCTCGCCCGCAGCGAGGGAAATATCTCCAACACAGCGAAGCTGCTCGGCATCAGTCGGCCGACCCTTTACGATCTGCTCAAGCAATATGATTTGCAGACCTGACCGGCGCGGTCGAGCTGTCCTGATACCCCTGTTGCTGCTTGTCGCGGCTTGCGATGAGCAGGATCAAGCGCACTCGGCGCTCGACCAGTCCAAGACGGCCATCGCGCGCGGTGACGGGGTGGGTGCCGAAGCGCTGCTGCACGGTATGCTCGAACACAATAGCTCGGTCGAGGACGTGGCCGCTTATCTCGGCGAAGCGGCGCTTCTGCAGGGCGATCTCGCCAAGGCCCGTCGCTGGCTCGGCCCGGGCGAATTCGCCCGCGACACCGCGGGGCTCGGGTTTCTGCTCCTCGGAAAGCTGGAATTACGCGTAGGGAATCTTCCGGCCGCCGGCCAAGCATTCGACAGGGCCCTTCGAGTTACTCCAGAAAGCCCGGAACTGTGGGTGCAGATCGGGCGTCTGCGCTATCGCGGCGGTGAGCACTTGCAGGCGATCGAGGCGGCAGAGCGCGCCACGCGCTTCGGGCCGGAGGATCCCGCTGCGCTCCATTTTCGCGGACAGCTCGCGCGCGAGGCGCAGGGTCACGGCGCCGCGCTTGGGCTGTTTGCAAAGGCGCTGGAGACTTCGCCTGAAAAGGTGGACCTGCTGACCGATCTAGCCGCAAGTCTGGGCGACGCGGGCAGAGCGAACCAATCGCTCCAATACATTCGCCGGATTGCCGAAATATCGCCCGAGGCTCCTCAGATCCATTACCTCCAGGCAGTGATAGCCGCTCGGGCCAGCCGGAATGCTCTCGCCCGCACCCTGCTCCAGCGTGCAGGCGAGGGGGAACAGGGTCGCCCGGCGGCCCTAGTACTCTCGGCTGTGCTCGACCTTGAGGCAAACAATTACGCCAGCGCGGCGCAAACTCTCGCGCGGGTGCACGATCGACAACCAGACAATCCCAAGGTGAAGCACCTTCTGGCACGGGCGCTGTTGCACAGCGGGGCGGAACGCGAAGTGATAGTGCGCTTCGCCGAAGAGGCGAGCGGACCCGCAGCCTCGCCCTACCTCAAGACCGCCGTCGCGCGTGCCTATGAAGTGTTGGACGACCGCGAAGCAGCGGCCCCGCTACTCGATGGCGCCACGAAGGCGAGCCGGTTGACGCTCTTGCCTCTTCCCAGCGCGACGCCACCCGAAGCATTACGCGCCGAAAACGGCCAAGGGGGTCATATCGCCCGCGACCGCATTCGCTATTATCTGCATCGGGGCCAAACGAGCGAGGCGGTGAACCATGCAAAGAATTTCGCCGAGGCATTCCCAGGTTCGGCAGACGCGCGGAGCCTCTTGGGCGATACTCTACTGGTGCAGGGGGACAGCGAGAACGCGTTTGATGCCTATCGAAGCACGGCGCGCGTCAGGACGAGCTGGCTCTTGATGAAGCGCATGATGGCTGCCCACCTCGCCTTGGGAAACCGGAATCGGGTCGATGCCTTGCTGCGGGATTATCTCCTGGGCGGTTCGCGCAATGCAGAGGCGAGCGTCCTCTATTCCCGCGCTCTTGCCGGCCGGGGC
>JBBSMH010000067.1:0-9016 GCA_038233275.1 Sphingomonadales bacterium
GGCGAAACGATCTCGGCCGAACTGGTGGCCGCATGACCAGGATGGTGCTGCTCGAGCTTTGGCGCGATCATCTGGCGAACGTACGCCGCCGTTCGCCCCATACGGTGCGCGCCTATGTCGCCGCGGCGCAGCGCCTGCTCAACCGGTTGGAGTTGGAAGCCTGGGCGCAGGTGGCGCGTCTCGATTCCTCGGCACTGCGCGATCAACTGGGATATCGGCGGTCCGAAGGCCTGTCCAATGCCTCCGCGGCGCGCGAATTGTCGGCACTGCGCGCTTTCATCGCTTTCGCACGGCAAACGGAGGGCGATGACGACGCCAGCGCTCCGCGCCTTCGTGGCCCGCGCCTCAGGAAAGGCCTGCCCCGCCCGGTGACCCCGGACGAGGCGGTCAACTTGTCCGAGGAGGTCGCGGCGCAGGCGCAGGAAGAATGGATCGGAGCGCGGGATCGGGCGGTGCTCTTACTGCTCTACGGCGCAGGCTTGCGGATTGCGGAGGCCTTGTCTTTGAAAGGCGGCGACGAGCCTCTGGGCGAGCGCCTCACTGTTACCGGCAAGGGCGCGAAGCAGCGGGTCGTGCCCATCCTGCCGCTGGTCCGCGAGGCAGTGTCGGAATATGCACGGCGCTGTCCCTGGCCGCTTGATGCAGAGGCGCCGCTGTTTCGTGGGGCCAAAGGGGGGGCGCTGAGTCAGGGAATGGTCCAGAAGGCCACTGCCAGGGCCCGCGCCGCGCTCGGTCTTCCGGCTACCGCAACGCCGCACGCGCTGCGCCACAGTTTTGCGACTCATCTCCTGGGCGCAGGCGCCGATTTGCGGAGTCTCCAGGAGCTGCTTGGTCATGCCAGCCTCGGTTCCACGCAGATCTATACAATGGTGGATGCGGCGAGCCTGCTCGACACTTACCGCAAGGCCCACCCGCGCGAGCGCGACTAGCCGCGTGCCGAGCGCGGCTTCCAGGTCACGACCCGCCACAGATATCCTGCCACCGCCACGCCGACGATCGCGAGGATGATCCAGCCAAGGACATCCTGCGAGCCTTCGAGCCACACCGCCAGTCGGCGACCGCCCTCGACAAGCAGCAGGTTCCATAAGAAGACGCCCGCCGTGGTGAACAAAAGGAACTTGCCTCGCCCCATGTGCGCCAGCCCGGCAGGAAGCGAAATCATTGTCCGCAGGAAGGGCGTGAGGCGGAAGACGAACACCACCCAAGGTCCATGCTTGCGGAAGTAGGCGCGAGCCCGCTCGACGTCCCCCCATTCCAACGTGAGCCAGCGACCCCATCGTTCGACAAATGGCTCAAGGCCGCGCCTGCCCCAGCGATCCCCCAGCCAGAACCACCAGTAATTGCCGGCTGTGGAACCCAGCGTTCCCCAGAACAGCAGCGGCCCGACCTCCATCGTTCCACGCGAGACGGCGATCCCGCCGACACCCATGATGATTTCGCTGGGCAGCGGCGGAAAGATGTTCTCCAGCGCCATCAGGACGAAGATTCCAGCGTAGCCGCCGAGTTCGATGCCGCGGACGACGATTTCATGCATGGATTGGCAACTCCGGGCTCAGCCGATCGCTCCTACATCGCCGCAAGCCGCCGCTCGATCGCCTCCCAGATGCGCCGCGGCGTGTCGCTGCCGTTGAATTTGTCGATCGCGACGATGCCGGTAGGCGAGGTCACGTTGATTTCGGTGAGCCACTTGCCACCGATCACATCGATGCCAACGAAGACGAGACCCCGCTTTTTCAGCTCGGGGCCCATCGCCGCGCAGATTTCTTCTTCGCGCGCGGTCAGCGCGGCAGCTTCGGCGTGGCCTCCCTGGGCCAGGTTCGAACGAAACTCTCCTTCGCCGGGGAAGCGGTTGATTGCGCCAGCAAATTCGCCATCCACCAATACGATTCTCTTGTCCCCCTCTGCCACTTCGGGGAGGAAAGGCTGAACCATGTGCGGCTCGGGCCAGGTCTGGTTGAAGACCTCGAAAAGCGCGGAAAGATTTGTGCCCTTCTCGTCGAGCCTGAAGATCGCCTTCCCGCCATTGCCGTGGAGCGGTTTGACTACCAGCGCGCCATGCCTCGCGTGAAAGGCGCGCACCTCGTCCAGCGTGCGGGCGATCAGCGTGGGCGGCATGAAGCGCGCATAGTCGAGCACGAACATCTTTTCGGGCGCGTTGACCACCTCGCGCGGGTCGTTGACCACCAGCGTAGTGCCCCTGAGCCGGTCGAGGATGAAGGCCGAGCTGATATAGCCGAGGTGGAATGGCGGATCCTGCCGCATCAGGACGACATCGATATCGCGGGCGAGATCCATCCGGGCATGCTCGCCCGTGCTGAAATGGTCGCCTTCCACTCGCCGGACCGTCACCGGCGCCGCATGCGCGGTGATCCTGCCGGCAGGCGAACCGTCGCTCTCCCATGCCAGGGTTCCGACATCGTAGTGCCAGACCCGATGCCCGCGCTCCTGCGCCGAAAGCATCAGCGCGAAGGAAGAATCGCCAGCGATATTCACCGACTCCATCGGATCCATCTGAACGGCGACGCGCATGCTCATTTTTCTTCCTCGTGGTTCGCCATGGCGGCTCTCTACGGCTGCCAGGCATTTTCGATGTGGCGGGGGAGCGCGCCGGGAGCAAGCAGGATCACGTCGAGGCGAATGTCCTCGTCCGTTTGCGCGTAGCGATGGGCCACCGCTTCGACCGCGGCGGCAACGCGCGATAGCCGGTATTCGTCCACGGCATGATCGAGCTCGGATTTTCGGCGACGCCATTTGACTTCGACGAAGGCGACCAACTTTCCCCGTTTGGCGACGATATCTATCTCGCCGCCGGGAGTCTTCACCCGGCGATCGAGGATCCGCCAGCCCTTCGCCATCAGCCAGAAGGCGGCCCGCGTCTCGCCATCGCGTCCGCTTCTCTCGGCCAATTGGCGTTTCATGGGCGCTTAAGCTCCATGGCCCGGGCATAGAGGCTCTGGCGGTCGAGCCCAGTGAGCCGCGCAATTTTGGCGGCGGCTTGCGAGGGCCTGGCTTCCTTCAGCGCCTCGCGCAGCAAGGCGTCGGCGTCTTCGGGCGACACATCTCTCGCTTCGGGAGGGCCAATGAGCAGCACGATCTCACCCTTGGCCGGATGCGCCTGGTAGTGCAGCATCAGTTCCGACGGCGAACCCCGCCGGCATTCTTCGTACATTTTGGTGATCTCGCGCGCGACGGCGATTTCTCGCCGCGGCATCAGCTCCGCCAACGTCCCGAGCGTCCTGAGCAGCCGGGGCGCGGTTTCGTAAAATATGAGCGTTGCGGTGATGGCTCCCAGTTCCTCGAGCACTTTGCCGCGGGCCTTGTCCTTTGCCGGAACGAAGCCCGCGAACAGGAAGCGATCGTTGGGCAGGCCGGAGAGCGTCAGCCCGACGACGGCGGCGCATGGTCCTGGAATAGACGTCACCGCGACCCCCTCTTCCCGGCATTGGTTGACGAGCCGATAGCCGGGATCGGACACGCTTGGCGTCCCCGCATCGCTGACGAGCGCCACCGCGCGTTCGCGCATCGAGCCCACCAGTCGCGCGCGGTCCTTCTCACCGCTGTGATCGTCGTATCGCCAAAGGGGTTTCGAGATACCGAGATGGCGCAACAGCTTGCCGGTGACGCGGGTGTCCTCGCACGCCACCCCATGACAGCGTTGCAGAATATCCATGGCCCGCAGGGTAATGTCACCCAGATTGCCGATTGGTGTGGCCACCAGATAAAGCCCTGGGCTAAGAGGCTCGTCGGGCGGGATTTCCGCGGCAGGCCGGGTATCGCTCACCCGCCCGTCATGAACGACAAACCAGGGAAGCAGCAAGCATGAACCACAACCGCATCACCGGCAGTTTTTCGCGGCGGGGCATCGTGATGGCGGCTGCGGCGGTCTTGCTGGCAGGCTGCCAGATCATTCCCAAAAGCGCGGAATCGACACGACCCGTCGAGACCACGCCCACGCCCACACCCGAACCGAGTGCGACTGCGCTCCCGACCGACGAGACGCGCCACCGGATCGCCCTGCTGGTCCCGATGTCGGGCAGCAATGGTGCGGTAGGCCAGTCGATCGCCAACGCTACCACCATGGCGTTGCTTGACACCAATGCCGACAATTTGCGGATCACGACCTACGATACCGCCTCCGGTGCGCGCGATGCGGCGCGGCAGGCGGTAGCTGACGGGAACAAGCTCATCCTCGGCCCGCTCATGGGCGACAATATCGCCGCAGTGCTGGCAGAGGCGCGGCCCGCGGATGTACCGGTCATCTCGTACTCCAATGATACACGCGCCGCGTCGGTCGATGCATTCATATTGGGCCACATTCCCGAGCAATCGATTGCCACCTCGGTGCAATATGCGCGCGGTCGGGGCTCGCGAGATTTCGCCGTCCTTTCTCCTGGCGGGGACTATGGCGAGCGCGCCGAGGCCGCGTTGCAGGCCGCAGTACAGAACTATGGCGGCCGGGTAGTCGGCGTCGAACGATATACGCGCGGCAATACCTCGATCGTCAGCGCCGCGCAGCGGCTGCAGGCCCGCGGAGGCTACGATACGGTGCTCCTGGCCGAAGGGCCCCGCCTGGCGATCCAGGCCGCCAGCCAACTCAAGCCGAACGGCGCAGGCGCCACGCAGTTGCTGGGCACCGAATTGTGGAGCGGCGAGCGCTCTATCACTCGTGCCTCCGCGTTGGGAGGATCGGTCTTTTCCGCCGTATCCGACACGCGTTACAAGCGCTATGCAGACAGCTACGAAGCCCGCTTCGGCAGCCAGCCTTACCGTATCTCGACGCTGGGATACGATGCCGTCCTGCTGGTGCTCAAGATCAGCCGCGATTGGCGGGTCGGGCGCGATTTTCCGGTCTCGCAATTGCGCGATCCCGGTGGTTTCCTCGGAGTGGACGGCGCTTTCAGGTTTCAGCGCAACGGTGTCGTCCAGCGGGCCATGGAAGTGCGCGAGGTGCGCGGTGACGAGGTGGTGACCGTGCAGAACGCGCCCGCCCGCTTCGACGACTGACGATAAGCCGTCCGGCCTTGTTGTGAGGGCGCGAAGGCGCAGGATATAGCGCTACCATGGCCGAAGACCTGTTCCGCGATACACCCGCCTCAAGCGGTGATTACGACGCATCCTCGATCGAGGTGCTCGAGGGGCTCGAACCCGTCCGCCGCCGACCCGGCATGTATATCGGCGGGACGGACGATCGCGCGCTCCACCACCTCGTCGCAGAAGTGCTCGACAACGCGATGGACGAGGCGGTGGCGGGCCATGCCAGCCGCATCGAGATCCAGCTCGAAGAAGACAATCGCGTCACCGTCTCCGACAATGGGCGCGGCATCCCGGTAGCCGAGCATCCCAAATATCCCGGCAAGTCGACGCTCGAAGTCATCATGACCACGCTCCATTCGGGCGGCAAGTTCTCCGGCAAAGCCTATGCCACCAGCGGTGGCTTGCACGGCGTGGGCGTGAGCGTCGTCAATGCGCTCTCCTCGCACACGCGGGTGGAGGTAGCGCGCGACCGACAGCTTTACGCGCAGGAGTTCGCGAAGGGCGAGGCGCTGGGCAAGATCGAGGAGCTCGGGGCCACTCCCAACCGGCGCGGCACTATGGTCGCGTTCACTCCCGACCCGGAGATTTTCGGTGACCGAAGGTTCAAGCCGCACCGCCTGTTCCGGCTTGCCCGCTCGAAAGCCTATCTCTTCGCCGGTGTCGAAATTCGGTGGAAATGCGCGAACTCGCTGGTGGGCGAAGACGTGCCCGAGGAAGCGGTTTTCAAGTTCCCCGGCGGGCTGGCGGATCACTTGGCCGAACAGCTCGGGGATCGCGAATGCGTTACTGCGGAGCCCTTTACCGGAACGCAGGATTTTCCCGAGGATCAAGGCCGGGTCGAATGGGCGATCGCCTGGCCGCTTTATTCGGAGGGATCGACAAGCTGGTATTGCAACACCGTGCCAACCCCCGATGGCGGCACGCATGAGCAGGGACTTCGCGCCGCACTCACCAAGGGGCTGCGTGCTTTCGGTGAACTTACCGGCGCGAAAAAGGCCAAGGATTTATCCGCGGACGATGTCATGAACGGGGCCGAGGTCATGCTCTCGGTCTTCATTCGCGAACCTCAGTTCCAGAGCCAGACGAAGGACCGCTTGACCAGCCCCGAGGCCGCGCGGCTGGTCGAGAATGCCGTTCGCGATCATTTCGACCATTTCCTCGCCGACAATATGGAGCGCGGGCGCGCGCTCCTCGGCCAGGTGATGGAGCGGATGGACGAGCGCCTGCGCCGCAAGCAGGAGCGGGAGATCAAGCGCAAGAGCGCGACCAATGCCAGGAAGCTGCGCCTGCCCGGGAAGCTCACCGATTGTTCGGGCGAAGGCAGCGGCGATACCGAGTTGTTTATCGTCGAAGGCGATTCCGCAGGCGGCAGTGCAAAGCAGGCGCGCGATCGCAAGACGCAGGCGATCCTCCCCATCCGGGGCAAGATCCACAACGTCGCCAGCGCCACTGCCGACAAGATCCGCGCCAATACCGAGATCGCCGACCTCGTACTTGCCCTCGGCTGCGGCACGCGCAAGGACTGCGACCCGGAAGGCCTGCGCTACGACCGCATCATCATCATGACCGATGCCGACGTCGACGGGGCCCACATCGCGACACTGCTGATGACATTCTTCTTCCAGGAGATGTCCGAACTGGTGCGTAACGGCCACCTCTATCTGGCGCAGCCGCCGCTCTACAAGCTCTCGAGCGGTAAGGAGACCGTCTACGCCCGCGACGACGCGCACCGCGCCGAGCTTGAAGAGACGCTGTTCAAGGGCAAGAAGGTCGAGGTCAGTCGGTTCAAAGGTCTCGGCGAAATGAACCCGGCACAACTACGCGAAACGACGATGAACCCGTCGACCCGCAGCCTCATTCGCATCACCCTTCCCGAACTTCACGAGCAACGCTTTGCGGTGAAGGAACTGGTCGAGCGGCTGATGGGCCGCAATCCGGAGCACCGCTTCAATTTCATCCAGAACCGCGCGGGCGAACTGGATCGGGATATGATCGACGCCTAGTCGGTCGCGGGATCGGTATGAACATGCAATTCGCCCTCGAGCGTCCGGTGTACGGGGCATTTGTCCGCGATCCCTATCAACTTCGACCGTTGTTCCGCGGTCAGCTCCTCGCCCAGTAGCTCGATCCGGCGGCCGATCGCCTGCACTTTCGCGTCCGCTTTCTCGCAATGGTAGCAGTCCTCGGCGTGGTTGCGCGAATGGGTCAGGTGGATTCTCGCGCCTGAAAAGCGCCAGCCTTTCTTGTCAGCATACATCTTCATCGTCATCGCGGTGCAGGTTCCTAGCGCGGCGAGCAGCAAATCGTAGGGCGTCGGACCCGTATTTTCCCCGCCATAGCTTTTGGGCTCGTCGGCGATGAAGCGATGGCCGGTGGTATGTACCTCGGTGCCGAATTTGCCATGGCCGGTCTGCACCACGACGCCCTCCTCCGGCATCGGCCAGTCGTCACGCAAAGGCAGGTAGCGGTGCGCCCATCCAGCGATCATCCGGGCGGTGAATTCCGCGTCCTGCTCATCGAGCAACAAATGGTCCGCGCCTTCGAGGCTGACAAAGCTCTTGGGGTGCCGCGCTGCCTGGAACAGCGCCCCGGCGTTCTCGATGCCGACGATGGCGTCGGTCGGTGAATGCATGATCAAAAGGGGCAGACGAAGCCGGGCGACTTCACCCAGCAGATCGACCTTTTCCACCCTTTCGACGAATTCGCGGCTGACGGAAAATGCCCGTCCCCCGATGCTGACCTTGCCTTCCCCCTTTTCGCGAATTGCGGCGAGATCGCCTTCGATGCGTTCGAGGACATGCGACCCGTCGCTCGGCGCGCCGAGGGTGGCGATGGCCGCAATCTGGCCTGGCTCCATTTCGTCCGCCGCCGCCAGGACCGCAGCACCGCCAAGGCTGTGACCGACCAGCAGGATCGGCTGGCCGAACCGTTCGACCAGCAATCGCGCCGCATCGACGATATCGGCCACGTCGGCGGCGAATCCCACGCGGCCGAACTCGCCTTCGCTCTCGCCCAGGCCCGTGAAGTCGAACCGCAGTGTGGCAATTCCCTCGCTCGCCAGCGCCCGCGCGACGGCGACGGCTGCCTTGCTGGACTTTGTGCAGGTGAAGCAGTGCGCGAACAAAGCCGCGCCGCGCACCAGCCCGGTGGGCAGCTCGAGCGATCCGGCAAGCTCGTGCCCGCGGGCGGCGTTAATCGTCAGGGTTTCGGTTGGCATAGGGCGTTTCTCGAAGGTTGCGGCTGCATGGCGAGCGGTTCATGTCTCACGGTGGAGGAAAACGCATGATTTGGAAACTCGCAGCAGGTTTCGTCCTGGCGGCAGGTATATTGGCCCCACCCCTCAATGCCCAGGAGAGCGACGTGATCGAACTGGAAGATTCCGCCAACCAGGAGCTGCGCGAACGCGCCGGCCAAGTGGTCGGCCTGATCAACGGAACGATACCGCCCGACGTTGTGTTCTCGGAGAGTTTTCTGGCTGCGATACCCCCCGAGCAATTCGAGGCAGTCGGGCAACAGCTCACCAGCCAGTTCGGGCAGGCGCTGAGGGTCGAAAGGCTCGAACCTGTCAGTGCGACCCGCGCCGGCCTGACGATCCGCATGGAGCGCGCCCTCGGCAAGGGCGGCTTCGCGATTTCCGCCGACGCACCCTACAAGATTACCGAACTCCTGCTCCATTCGTTCGAGCCGTTCGACGACAGCGCGGAGAAGATCGCTGGCGATATTGCCGCCTTGCCGGGCCGAAAGGCTGCCTATTTCGGCCGCCTCGACGGCTCCGATCCCTTGATCTCCATCAATAGGGGCGAGCAATTGGCGATTGGCTCCACCTTCAAGCTCTACGTCCTCGCGGCGCTCGACCGGGCAGTCCGGGACAGCCGCCTGAGATGGGACGAGACGGTGCCGCTCGGAAGGGGCAGAAGCTTTCCCAGCGGGATCATGCAGGAATGGCCCGAGGGCGCACCGGTAACGCTGCACACGCTGGCGA
>JBBSMH010000068.1:0-9000 GCA_038233275.1 Sphingomonadales bacterium
CGACGCGGGCGCGGGCGATGTAATGAGTGCCAATGCTGGCCATCGCTCAGTCCCTGCAATCCAGAGCCGAAGCTTCGAGCATTCGGGCAGCCTCACGCGTTCCGATCTGTTCGATTTCCCTCGGCGGGAAAACGTCGGGATGAATACGCAGCACCTGCGTTTCGATTTCCTCCGGCTTGAGACCGGCGGCTCGCAATCCCAGAGCCAAGCGCGCCATCTGCTGTTCGTGGGTCGAGAATGCGGCCAGTTCCCGGGGCTGGCCGGACCTTGCTGCCAGTGCGGTCAGGAACAGTGAAGCACCGGCGCTCTCGATCGCAAGCAGGGACTGGGCCTCCGACCCGAGGCTCGAGACGACCCGCGCAATCAGCGACAATCGCCCTCCCGCCTCGTCGTACTGGTCGCGCAGCTTGGTTTCGGCGCGGACCAACGCATCCGAGCGTTCTTCCCCGTTGAAGCTGCGCCATTCGAGCAGCGCGTCATGGAAGCGATCCCCCGGCAATTCGCCGAGCGGGAGTTCCATGCGCCGCTGGGTGCGAGCGAAGCGCGCCTGCGCCGCGAGCGCGGCCATCGCGGCGCTCGCGATCATGGGATCTTCATGGCCGACGAGCCGCTGCATCATCGGTGAGAGCACCGGATCGAGCGATAATTGCGCTTCAAGCCGGGTGGAAACTTGCCATTCAAGCGCCAGCGCATGGCAGTGCGAAACCAGCGGGCGGTTGCCCAGCAATCGCTCGCTCAAGGAAAGACAATGCTCAGCCGCGAAATGCTCGCGCGCTCGATGGCCGGTCGCTTCAGCCTGAATCCGGAGAATTTGAGACGCGATATGGTTCACCATGCCGCGGATGCGCGCCAATATCTCGTCGCTGAAAAGCGAATGGTCGCGTGCCGAAAGCAGATGAGCCAGGATCGAGCCGGCGCTTTCCAGCATCCGGTCGCCACGGAACAAGGCATCGCGCAGCACCTCGTCCTCCGGCCATTCCGGTTCGCATCTGGTCTGCGGCTCGATCATGCCAGGATGTCTATCACGGCATGGTTAATCAGTCGTTAGCTCGCGGTCGCCTGGCGCGAGAAGGAGCGTGGCCAGCACGAGAAGCGAAAGAAGGGCCGTAAAAAACTGAAGTTGCCCGAGTATCGCGGCCAACAACAAGCCGGATAACAGCAGGATCCGATCCGCATAGAGCGCCCTCCAGCGCAGCGGCGCGCGGGCCTCGGCGAGCCGCAACAGCCCGAGCAGTATCAGCGGTACGAACAGGCGCAACCACCCGCTGTCCGGAGACGAAGCCTGCGCCACCAGGCCCACAATGAGGGCGTCGCCCGCCCAGCGCAGGGCCTCGACAAGCGAAAGCCGGGCAGACTGTTTTCGCCCCGCCTTCCCCAGCTTCTCGAAAATCGCGCCGATAGGGGCGGCAACCGCCATGACGATCAACAGGCCGAGACCGATTACGGGTCGGCCGAACCAAGCTGCAAGTCCGGCAAGCATTCCCGATCCGACCGCAACATACGAGGGCAGCCGCTCGAGAGCGCCGCCGGCAAAGTCGCGGGCCATGCGCAGGCCCATCCGTTCCGCGATGGCCAGGCCGGGAGCGGCGAAACTCACCGGCTTTACATGGCGCGCGATCCACTGCTTCTCCAGCTCCGCCAGTTCCTCCGCTGGTTCGTTAAATGTCCAACGACCGTCCAGAAGGACCGCGGGATCGACGGAGACTGTCCGGATTCCCGATTGAAGGCCGAAGCGGAGCAGGGAGGAAGCGGCATCGGCGTCCTCGGAAAGATCGTTCAACTTCTCCGCAGAGGCGCCACGGCAGCGCATTGCTCCGGCCCAGGCTCGGGTGGAATCGATCCTCTCGAATCCCCGCGCCACAGCGGGCTCGTCGGGGAAAGTCAGGATGGCCGGGCGGTCCCGCAGCAGGTCGGCCAACACCCCGAAATCGGGCAACAGTCCATCCGCCAATACGATCAGCTCGTCGTCGGCCTTGACCAGCCCCGGAAGTCGGCGGCTGGAATCGATCATCTGGAAACGCGCGCCACCGCTCTCCGCGCGATGCTGGCAGGCGATAATCTCTTGCCTCATTCCGGCAGCCAGACAAATCACGCTGTCGCAGTCCAGCGCCAGCGCGGCGTCGACCTGATGCGCCAGCACGCTGCGGCCCACGAACCGGCGAAAGGCAGCCTTTTCGCCCCCGCCGGTCGGGTGTCTGGCCAATGCTGAAAGCAAAGCGATGCGCAATGAAGAGTCTCGCAGCTAGGTGTTTGCGGAAGGTTACGCGCAACCACGCTCCCTTCCAAATCTGGGGCGGAGGCAGCGCCACGTCCTGTCCCCGGATTTCCTCCGGATGGGGCTCTTGGGGCAGCTCCAGTCGGCCCGCTGGTTAAAATGGGTTTAACCCGCGCTTATTCGTGGTAGATTTCGGCCATGAACAGACGACGGCACATCAGGGCGATCGACGAGCATAGGGCAGTGGAAAGCCCGAAGCATGTCGCCGAGCCCGGAGAGAGAGACAGCCTGGAATTGTCCGACGACTATCTTGCGGATGATTCTCATGACGAGTTGGATGAACTTGAGAATGGAACTCTAGGACCCTCTTTTGGATGGATTTTCCCGGCGACAGCGCTTTTGGCGGTTGTCGGCTGGACGGGCTTTTTCGCATGGATCAACCGCGACGGAATGCTGGGCTATGCATCCGCGCAACAATGGTCGGCATGGATCACCTCCTGGGCCGTGCCGGTGCTGCTCGTCCTGGCGGTGTGGCTGCTCGCCCGGCGAAGCTCGACGCGCGAGGCCCGGCGCTTCGGCCACACGGCGGAAATGCTGTCGCGACAATCCGCCGAGCTCGAAAGCCGGCTCAAGGTGATCAACCGTGAATTGAGCCTCGCCCGGGAATTTCTCGGCGCCCAGAGCCGCGATCTCGAATTCTTCGGACGGTCGGCAAGCGAAACGATCGGCGAACACGCCGCCACGCTGCAATCGCTCATCGCCGACAATGGCGCACGCATCGAATCGATAGCAAGTGTCAGCTCGACTGCGCTGGAAAACATGGAGAAATTGAGAAACGACCTGCCTGTTATCGCCAATTCCTCGCGAGACGTTTCTAACCAGATCGGGAACGCAGGACGTACTGCCAAAGGCCAGCTGGCTGAATTGGTCGCCGGTTTCGAGCGGCTCAACGAGTTCGGGAGCGCTAGCGAAATACAGGTCGAGAGTCTTCAGAAGCGGATCGAGGAGGCGCTTGAGACCATGCGCGTCCGGTCGGAGACGCTGCGCGATCAAGTGGCCGCCTTGCATGGCGAGGCAGTAGACGAAGAAAGCGAAGCGCTCGAACTGATCAGGGTGCGCATTGCGGCCTTGCGTGACGAAGCCGCGACCACTTCTTCCGCCATCCGCGAAGGCGAAGTCGAGGCGACGAGTGCGTGGAACGCGCAGATCGAGGAAATCCGCGCGCGACTGAAGGCCGCAATCGAGGAAGTGGTAGCGCTCGACGAGCGCGCGCTCGAAAACTCTAACCGAAAGCTGCAGGATCTCGCCGCCGAAGCCGAATCGATCGACGCTCGGTTGGCGGAGCGCAATACAACCCTCGCGGTCGAGCTCGCCAAGCGCAGGACCGAGATCGAAAACGCGCACCGGGCGGCGATGATCGCAACGCAAGAACGGCTAACGGCGCTAGACCGGGCTATCGAGGAGCGGCGCCGGGATCAGCTCGAGAAACTCGCCGAACTCGTCGCTCAGGGAGAAACGCTGGGCGACAGGATCGACGCGCTGGGAGCGCAGATCGATCGCGCCGCCGCACAGGGGGCGGACGCCGGCGATACGCTCGCCGCGCGGGTCGAAACGCTGGACAATACCTTGTCGCGCAGCCGCGAAACGATCGGCTCGACCGGCGAAGCGCTTTCGGGCCTCACCGATGCGAGCGTGCGGCTGCTCGAGCTGATCCAGGCCAGCGCCAAGCACAGCAAGGACGACTTGCCTGTGGCGATCGCCGATTTCGAAAATCGCCTGAACGAGGTGGAGGGCCGGACCGAGGCGGTCCGCGATTTGCTCGATGCGGCCGCAGATCGAGGGGCTGCCTTGTCAGAAACGCTTGCTCAAACACATGAGGGCAGCGCGCAGGTCATCGCCGATATCGACCGGTTCCGCGAGCGGCTGGCAGGATCGACTGTCGAACAACACGCCGCTCTGACCGAATTAAGCTCGCTGATGTCCGCTCTCGACGATGACAACCGTCAGGCCGCAGAGCGGGCTCAAGGCGAATTGCGCGAGGCCATCGCGGCGCTGGAGACTTCTGCCCGCGATGCGCTGGCAACCCTCGAGGCCGACAAGGCCGATCGGATTCGTGCAATTGCGGACCGGGTGGGATCGGAAAGCGCCGAGGCCATCGGCAAGGCGGTGGAAGAACAGACAGCGCAATCGCTCGGCGAGCTGGACAGCGCCACGCGGCGCTCGAGCGAGGCAACGCGCGAAGCCGCACGGCGGATGACCGAGCAGCTGACCAAGGTCAACGAACTTGCCTCCAACCTCGAGGCGCGCGTTGCCCATGCGCGCGAAAGGGCGGAGCAGCAGGTCGACAATGACTTTGCGCGCCGGGTTGCGCTCATCACCGAGAGCCTCAACTCCAACGCGATCGATATCGGCAAGGCGCTATCGAGCGAGGTCGCAGATACTGCTTGGACCGCCTATTTGCGCGGCGATCGCGGCATTTTCACCCGTCGTGCAGTTCGGCTGTTGGACAATACCGAAGCGCGGGAGGTTGCCGAACTCTACGATGGCGACCCCGATTTCCGCGAGCATGTCAGCCGCTACATCCACGATTTCGAGGCGATGCTGCGCACGCTGCTATCAACCCGCGATGGCAATGCGGTGAGCGTGACCTTGCTGAGCTCGGACATGGGCAAACTCTACGTCGCGCTCGCGCAGGCGATCGAGCGGCTGCGCGATTAGTCACCCTGCCTCGCCATTATTTACACTGCGCATGAAGTCGAGATCCTCGACGCCGACCCAGCCATAAGCATAATTGGCGACATAGACCGTCGTTAGCAGTGCGGCGAGCATACTGCCGCGCATGATCACGCGACCCGGACGGAAATTCCCCGGAGCGCTGTCTGCCTGGCCGGGAATCCTGTCGATCCCCAACTCATCATGCGTTTTCATTCCGAACGGCAGCATGACAAAGCAGCTCAGCACCCAGAACAATCCGTATATCGCAACGATCGAGTTCCATTCCATGGCGTCAGCCCTCGGGCAGTAGCACCAGCACTTGCGGACGCTTGCCGCACCAGCGCGTGGCGGCCCTGCGGGCGGCGAGGCGCGCCGCCTCGTGCACGGAAGCGGAATCGCGCGCATCGCGCCCTTTCAACCGACCGATGGCCTTTGCCACATCGGCCTCCGTTTCCTCCACGAATTCGGGATAATCCTCATCGAGCGGCAAGCCGATCCCCGTGATCCTTACGGTTAGATCTTCCGCCACTGCAACCACCACCATTCCCTCGCGCGCGAGGCGGCGGCGCATGGTCACCGCCTCGCCACCGGCCGGAACGATGATATCGCCGTCGAGCACAAGGCGCCCCGCCCTCACCTTGCCCAGGCTTTCAGGCTCGCCGGGAGCGAGGCGAACCAGTTCGCCATTTTTCTGCACGACGGCATAGGGGATTCCGCACGCCCGCCCGAGCCGCGCCTGCTCCTGCATATGCCGCATCTCGCCGTGTACGGGGACAAGCACTTGGGGCCTCAACCAACCGTAGAGCGTCTCAAGCTCCGGCCGGCCTGGATGACCCGAGACGTGGATCATGCTCTGGCGATCCGTCACCATCACGATCCCCCGCTCGGCGAGCCGGTTTTGCACGGCGCCTATCGATATCTCGTTTCCGGGAATCTGCCGACTGGAAAACAGCACTACATCGCCTGGCACCAGGGAGATCGGATGATTGTCCTCCGCAATCCGCGCCAGTGCTGCGCGGGGCTCCCCCTGCCCGCCGGTCGCGAGGATCAACACCTCGCCCCGCGGCAGGGCCATGGCGGTATCGAAATCCACCGGCTCGGGAAAATCGGCAAGATAGCCATTGTCCTGCGCCACCTCGATAATCCGGTCGAGCGAGCGGCCCGCAACGCACAGCTGCCGCCCCGTCTCGCGCGCGACATCGCCCAGCGTCTGCAGCCGTGCGACATTGCTGGCGAAGGTGGTGACCAGCACGCGCTTGCCCGCATGGCGCTGGACTTCCTCAAGCAGCCCCTTGTGCACCGCGCCTTCGGAGCCGCTCGGCGCGGGATTGAAGACATTGGTGCTGTCGCAAACCAGCGCCAGCACGCCCTCGTCGCCGATGGCGCTGAGTTCCTCTCCCGTCGTCGGCTCACCGATGATCGGGTCCTCGTCGAGCTTCCAATCACCGGTGTGGAACACCCGGCCGTGTGGCGTTTCAATCAACAGCGCGTTGCCCTCGGCGATCGAGTGGGCGAGCGGAATGTAGGTCACGCTGAAGGGCCCGACATCGATGCTCCCGTGATCATCCGCGATAACGTTCAGTTCCACCTCGCCCGCGAGCCCCGCTTCTGCGAGCTTACGGCGCACCAAATCGGCGGTGAAAGGTGTCGCGTAGAGCGGAACCCCCAGATCGGCGGCGAAATAGGGAACGGCTCCGATATGGTCTTCATGGCCATGGGTGAGCACAATCCCATCGAGCCGCTCGACGCGCTCCTCGATAAATTCGAGATCGGCAAATACGAGGTCAATGCCGGGATATTCAGCGCCCGAGAAGGTCATCCCCAGATCGACCATCATCCACCGGCCCTGACAGCCGTAGAGATTGACGTTCATGCCGATCTCTCCCGACCCGCCCAGGGCGAGGAACAGGAGCTCGTCTTGGGGGGTAGGGTCGCGCTTCATCGGGCGGCACGCTCTGCCAGGATGGCAAGGCCCGCCAGCGTCAGGTCGCTGTCCACCTCGTCGAACAACTCGGTCTGCGGGTCGAACAGCAGCGCCAGGCCGCCGGTGGCCACGACCTTGGCCGGACGGCCGATCTCGGCCTTCAATCGCGACACGAGGCCCTCCATCATCGCGACATAACCCCAGAAGACGCCGATCAGCATCTGGTCCTCCGTGTTGCGACCGATCACGCTATCGCCCGACGGCTGCTGGATCGCGATGCGGGGCAGTTTGGCGGTATTGCCGACCAGCGCGTCGAGCGACAGGTTGATGCCCGGCGCGATAATCCCTCCCTTATAGGCGCCGTTGAAATCGACGACGTCGAACGTGGTCGCGGTGCCGAAGTCGATCACGATCAGATCGCCGCCATAATTCTCGTGCGCGGCAAGCGTGTTGAGCGCGCGATCGGCGCCGAGCGAGCTGGGTTGCTCGACGTCCAGCGCGAAGCCCCACGCGGCATCGCCCTCGCCCGCAATTATCGGCGTCACCCCGAAATACTTTTCCGACAGGACGGTCAGATTGTGAACGGCACGCGGCACGACGGATCCGATGATGATGCAGGTGACGTCCTTGCGGTCGTAGCCCTGCATCTCGAGCAATTGCTTGAGCCAGACCGCATATTCGTCGCCGGTCCGCCGCGGATCGGTGGCGATTCGCCAACGTGCCTTGATCTCGCGCCCTTCGAAGAGTGCGAACACAACATTAGTGTTCCCGACATCGGCAGCCAACAGCATCTCTTCTCAGCCCTCCGGAGCAGCGAGCATCACATCGCCCGCGTGAATGACACGGGATTCGCCCCCCGCCAAGCGCAGCCTGAGCGCGCCGTGTTCGGTCAATCCAGCGAATGCGCCGACAATCGGTTCCTCGCCCGGCGGATGGACCGTCAGCGGGGTGCCTGGAGGATGCGCCACGCTTTCCCAGCGTCTGATCAGCGGATCGAGACCGAAAGACCGCCAGCGCTCCAATTCGCGCGTGAGCAAATCCGCCAGTGAAGTTGCAAACTGGTCCCGGTCGGGCGCGGCACCATGATGCGCCAAAGCGGTGGTCTTGCGATCCGGGAGGTCGGGCGCTGCCGCGAGATTGACACCGATGCCGGCGACGATCGCCTGCCCCTCCCTCTCCAGCAGGATGCCTGCGAGCTTCGCGCCGCCGAGCATCAGGTCGTTGGGCCACTTCAACATTAGGGTGGCCGGTTGCACAAGTAAGGGTTGCACCGCCTCGTAAAGCGCCAGGCCGATCACCAGGGACAGGCTGGCCGGAGGCGGATCGCGATCCGACACATAAACCACGCTCGATCCCATGAAATTTCCCGCACCATCAAACCAGGTGCGACCCTGCCGCCCCCTGCCCGCTGTCTGGCGATCGGCGACGAGCCATTCGCCTTCGGGAACGAGCTCGCCCTGCCGCAGCCGCGCGAGGAGGTCGGCATTGGTGGAGCCGGTCTGCGGGACGCTGCGGATCAAACGCCGAAGAACAGCGCGGCAGCGCCGCTATCGGCCAGTCGTTCCAGCCACGGTGTCAGGAGATAGCCTAATGGCGACATCAGCAGCGTGCACAGGCCAAGGACCACCCACGGGGCGGTCGCGCTGCGCTCTTCGACATCACGCACGGGTTCGTCGAAGAACATCACCTTGACGAATTTGATGTAGTAGAACGCCCCGATCACGCTGGCCGCGATGCCGATTGCGGCAAGCGCCAGCATGTCGGCCTGGACCGCGGCCTGGAAGACCACGAACTTGCCCCAGAAACCGAACAGCGGCGGAATCCCCGCGAGGCTGAACATCATCGCAAGCAGGCACCAGGCGAGAACCGGGCGGGTGGTCGATAGGCCCGAAATGTCGGCAAAGGTCTCCAGCGGGGCGCCTGCGCGATCGCGGAGCATCATCAGCGCCACGAATGAACCGAGCGTCATGGGGACATAAATGGCGAGATAGACCAGCACCGCGCTAGCCCCCTCCGGCGTCGCGGCGGCGAGGCCGATGAGGATGAAGCCGACATTGTTGATCGAACTATAGGCGAGCAGCCGCTTGAGGTTCCGTTGCCCGATCGCGCCCAGCGCCCCCACCACGATCGAGGCGAGCGCGGCGAA
>JBBSMH010000069.1:0-8958 GCA_038233275.1 Sphingomonadales bacterium
CCGTCGAGGATGATGGCGAAAGGCTTGTTGACGTTCTCGGTCGTCAGCTTGGCGAAGCGCGCCCCGCCCTGCTGGTCGAAGGTGATATTGACCACCGGCTCGTTGGTCTGCGCATCGAAGCTTTGCTGCGCGTTGATCAGATTGTCGCCGCGAATGCCGCCTAGTCGCCGCACCGCGACCGACGTCCCGGCGAAATCGCTGGTTTCGGCATATGGGAAAATCTCGCTCCCTGGCGGCGCGATTCCCTGCTGCACGTCGCTCGGCAGCGCGGTCTGCTCGACCAGCTTGAACTCGAGCTTGGCGGTTTGGCCGAGCAGCGCCTTGAGCGCGTCGGGATCCTCGAGGCCCGGAACTTGGACCACGATGCGCGTGTCGCCTTGGCGGATGATGGTCGGCTCGCGGGTGCCAAGAGCATCGATGCGCTTGCGCACCACCTCGGTGGCGCTGTCCATCGCATCGGTTACCGCCTGCTCGAGCCCTGCCTCGGTCGGGATCAGCACCATGCGGGTGCCGTCCACCACCGACAAATCCCACTCGCGCACAAGCCCGGTGCCGTTCATCATCGGAAGGATGAGCTCGCGCGCGCGGTCGAGGTCGGCGGGATCGTCCACCATGAAGCTGAGCCGGCCGTTCGCTGTGGAGACGTCGCCGATGCGGATACGCGGCTCGGCCTGACGCAGCACGGTGCGCACACCCTCTTCCATATTCTCGAGCCGTTGGGAGGCGACTTGCGACTGGTCGGCCTCGAGCAGGATGTGGCTGCCACCCGCCAGGTCGAGCCCCAGGTTGACCATCGGGTCGGGCAATTGCTCGGGCCATGGCTGGCCGGTCAGCGAAACGATCGAGGGCAGAGCGGCGAGCATCGCTGCTAGCGTGATCAGCCAGAGCCAGATCCTCTTCCAGGTCGGGAAATCGAGCATCGCGCGCGCAGCCTTTCGCGATCAGTCGTTGGCGGCGGGCGCGGTGCCCGGCTTGATCACGTCGCCGATGGTGCTGCGCACGGCGCGGACCCGAACGCCCTTGGCAAGATCGATCTCGACGTAATGCTCGTCCACTTTTGCAATCTTGCCCACCAGACCGCCCGCGGTCACCACCTCGTCACCGCGCTTGAGAGCCGCGACCTTTTCCCGATGTTGCTTGGCCTGTCGCATCTGCGGGCGGATGATCAGGAACCAGAAGATCAGGATCATGCCGACGATCGGCAGCCATCCGGCCCAGGAAGGTGATGCGTTTGCGCCCGAAGCCGCGGCGAGGATGTCTAGCATGGAAAAGAACCCGTCCGATGTCTTTGCGATGGGAAGCAATTGGGGAAGGAAAACCGGGCTTTCAAGCCGCGACCCCTCTCCGCCTGCCGGATGTGCGCGCGCGGTTAGCAGCATTGGCAGGGCAGAGCAACGCGGCTTGTCTGCAACTGGGGCTCCGACCCCGCGCCGTGGACGCTTGCCATGCCTTGCCACCGGCCTTATAGGCCCGCGCTCCACCGGTTCCGGGACGTAGCGCAGTCTGGTAGCGCACCACACTGGGGGTGTGGGGGTCGCTGGTTCGAATCCAGTCGTCCCGACCAGTGGTTTCAACGATTTAGCCTCGCCTGGCGTGCCCCACCCCATCCTTCGACGCAGATCCTTGGCACGGAGCAAAACCCGGTTGCGGTCGTTCAGACAGCGATGACGCACTCGGGTCCAAATCCGGATACCGGAGCTACGGCTCGCTTTACCGGTTCGCCGGGATGAAAATCGCGACCTACAATGTGAATGGCGTGAACGGACGGCTGCCGGTTCTGCTGCGCTGGCTCGAAGAGCGGCGCCCGGACATCGTCTGCCTGCAGGAATTGAAAGCGCCCGACGAGCGCTTTCCGATCGAGGCAATCAGACAGCTTGGCTACGATGCGCTCTGGCACGGTCAGCCGCGCTGGAACGGTGTCGCGTTCCTGACACGGGTCGGCGAAATCCAGGAGACCCACCGCAGTCTCCCCGGCGATCCGGCCGATGGCCAGAGCCGCTATCTCGAGGCCGCGGTGAACGGGGTCCTGATCGCCGCCATCTATCTGCCGAACGGCAATCCGCGTCCGGGGCCCAAATTCGATTACAAAATGCGCTGGTTCGACCGGTTGATACACCACGCTCAGGGTCTTCTGGCTTCAGGACTCCCCGTCATCCTCGTGGGCGACTTCAACGTGATGCCGACGGAAAAAGACGTCTACAAGCCCGAGCGATGGGAAGATGACGCCCTGTTTGCACCCGAAGTGCGCGACGCTTGGTTCAGATTGGTCGATCAGGGGTGGACCGATGCCATCCGCAAGCTCCATCCGGACGAGACAATCTACACCTTCTGGAAGTATTACCGAAACGCCTTTGCCCGCAATGCGGGCCTGCGGATCGACCACTTCCTCCTAGAGCCCAGCCTGTCGAAACGCCTCGTGGGGGCCGGAGTCGATCTGGAGGTTCGCAGCTGGGAAAAGACCAGCGACCACGCGCCGGTATGGATCGAACTCGCGGAGGATTAGAGGCGGTACCCCGCAGAATCCGAGGGGGTTCGGAGCCCAAGTGAACGCGCTGGCGATTACCGAGCGCAAGATGGTACTCTTTTTTGGTAAGTACACTTTCCTACATGAACCTAAATGGTTATCTACGGCGCCCGAAACACCCTGGAGATCGCCATGCTGCTCGTCGAAAGCCTTATCGGCCCCATCGCCTCGATCATCGACAAAATCATTCCCGACAAGGAAGCCAGGGCCAAAGCCAAGCTCGAGCTCATCCGGCTGGAGGGCACGCACGAACTCAAGGCCGTCGAGGCGCGGCTCTCGGCCATCGTCGCCGAGGCGAATTCCTCCGATCCCTGGACCAGCCGCGCCCGGCCCTCCTTCCTCTACGTGATGTATGCGCTGATCCTGTGGGCGCTGCCGATGGGGGTGCTCGCCGCCTTTCGCCCCGAGGCGGCGCAGGACATTGCGCGCGGGATGAACGCCTATCTCGGCGGGTTGCCCGAAGCGCTCTACGCGCTCTTCGGCACGGGTTACCTTGGCTACACAGCCGCGCGTCAATGGGGCAAGGTCAAGGGCGTCGACAGGTAATTTCATCGACCAGCCGCTTCGGCGCTTGAGGCGGGGAGCAGGAGCGCGCTAGACGCGGGCGATGTCCGCGACTTTCTTCGTCCTCAATGGGCCCAATCTCAACCTGCTCGGATCCCGCGAGCCTGAGGTGTACGGTTCGCAGACCCTCGACGACATCGAGGCGATGGTCGCGGCAAGGGCCGGCGAACTGGGGCTGGCGATGGATTTTCGCCAGACCAATCACGAAGGCGTCCTGATCGACTGGCTGCACGAGGCGCAGCGCGAGGACGTCGCGGCGGTCCTGCTGAATGCCGGCGGTTACACCCACACTTCGATTGCCCTGCTCGACGCCATCCGTTCGATCGAAGTGCCGGTGATCGAAGTGCACATCTCCGATCCCGCCGCGCGCGAGGCGTTCCGCCACATTTCCTATGTCGGCATGGCGGCTGCCGCGACGGTCCAGGGGCTTGGCGCCCGGAGCTATATCGTAGCGCTGGAAAAAGCTGCAGCCCTGCCACGGTAGGTGCCGAGGCGCCCTGCCCTCTTGTCATGGCAGCGCCGCACGCGCATAGGCGGCGGCTCAACAGCATCAAGGGTTACCATGGCATCCACCAAGGGTAGCGCCGGGCGCACGTCCGGCATGAATGTCAATACGAAGCTGGTCCGCGAGCTTGCCGAGATGCTCGGCGAAACCGGCCTGACCGAAATCGAGGTCGAAGACGGCGAGCGGAAGATCCGCGTGTCGCGCGGAGGCGGGACGCAGGCGATGGCTCCGGCTCCCTTCGTCCCGGCGGCTCCCGCCCCGGCCCCGGCGCCCCCATTGCCCGGAGCCGAAGTAGGCGGCGGTGCTGCCGATCATGCCGGCGCGATCAAATCCCCTATGGTCGGCACCGCCTATCTTACCGCCGAGCCGGGCGCCGACGATTTCGTGAAGGTCGGCGACAGCGTCAAGGAAGGCCAGACGCTGCTGATCGTCGAGGCGATGAAGGTGATGAACCCGATCACCACCGACAGGCCGGGCACGGTCAAGGCAATCCTGGTTGAAAACGCCCAGCCGGTCGAATTCGGCCAGCCGCTCGTCGTCCTCGGCTGAGCGGGAGCCGGGACGCATATGGCTATCGAACGCATACTCATTGCCAATCGCGGCGAGATCGCGCTGCGCATCCACCGCGCGGCGCACGAGATGGGGATAGAGACGGTCGCGGTTCACTCCACCGCCGATGCGGACGCGATGCATGTCAGGCTGGCGGACCATGCGGTGTGCATCGGCCCGCCGCCCGCGAGCGAGAGCTACCTCAACGTCGCCAACATTATCTCGGCAGCCGAGATTTCGCACGCCGATGCGATCCACCCCGGCTATGGTTTCCTGTCCGAGAACGCCAAGTTCGCCGAAATCGTCGAGGCGCACGACATCGCCTGGATCGGGCCCAAGCCCGAGCACATCCGGACGATGGGCGACAAGGTGGCCGCCAAGCAGACCGCCGGCGAGCTGGGCCTGCCGCTGGTGCCGGGCAGCGCAGGCGCGGTTTCAGATTTTGACGAGGCGCGCGCGATCGCCGCGGAAATCGGCTATCCGGTCATCATCAAGGCTGCCTCGGGCGGGGGCGGCAGAGGCATGAAGGTATGCGAGGTCGAAGATCAGCTCGAAAGCCTGATGAAGCAGGCGGGGAGCGAGGCCAAGGCGGCCTTCGGCGACGACACGGTCTATATCGAGAAATACCTCGGCAATCCGCGCCATATCGAGTTTCAGGTGTTCGGCGACGGCAAGGGCAATGCGATCCATTTGGGCGAGCGCGACTGTTCGCTCCAGCGCCGCCACCAGAAGGTGCTCGAAGAAGCACCATCACCCGCCCTGTCCGAGAAGGACCGGATGCGCATGGGCGCAATTTGCGCCGAGGCGATGAAGGACATGGGCTATCGCGGCGCGGGCACGATCGAGTTCCTGTGGGAAGGGGGCGAGTTTTACTTCATCGAGATGAACACCCGCCTCCAGGTCGAGCATCCGGTGACCGAAATGATCACCGGGATCGACCTGGTGCGCGAGCAGATCCGCATCGCCGACGGTAAAGAGCTGTCCTGCAGCCAGGATGAAATCGATTTTCACGGTCACGCGATCGAATGCCGCATCAATGCGGAGGACCCGTGGACTTTCGCTCCCTCCCCGGGAGAAGTGACCTATTACCACGCCGCGGGTGGCATGCATGTGCGCGTGGATAGCGGGCTTTACGCCGGATACCGCATCCCGCCCTATTACGATTCGATGATCGCCAAGCTGATTGTCTACGGCCGCACGCGCGAACGCTGCATCATGCGCCTGCGCCGTGCGCTGGAAGAGATGGTAATCGAGGGGGTGAAGACCTCCATCCCGCTCCATCAGGCGCTGCTTGAGCAGGAAGATGTGCTGAGCGGGAACTACTCGATCAAATGGCTCGAGGAATGGCTCAAGGAGCGGAGGGGGGATTAACGGCCGCTAACGACCCAGCACCGGGCGGGCGGCTTTGCGTTTTGATCCCGGCCATTCGCCTCATTTGAAACGTAAACCGTAATTGAATGCAGGCAGGCACGTTCAAAGCGGTTTCCATTGCGCTTAGTCCTAGAGTACCTTCATGGAATGCATGAAAGCGCCGCACCGCTGAGCCCTTTCGATCTTGCCGCCATGCTGGTGGTCGCCTCCGCCTTGCTAGGCTGGTTCAACCACCATTTCATCCGCCTCCCCCATGTCGTCGGTCTGACTGTGATGGGCGCGCTGGCGGCGATCAGCCTGTTGATCGCTGATGCCTTCATCCCGGGCATCACCTTGGATGACACGGTCGCGAGCCTTCTGGACGAAATGAACTTCACGACGACATTGCTTGAAGGCATGCTCAGCTTCCTGCTGTTTGCCGGAGCGCTTCACGTCGATCTGGATCGATTGCGTGCCGGCTGGCTGCCGGTGCTGCTCCTTTCTACCGTCGGAGTAATCATCTCGACGCTGCTGGTCGGCGGCGCGATGTGGGGCATCGGGGAACTGCTCTCCCTGCCTATCTCTCCCATCTGGTACTTCGTCTTCGGGGCGCTGATCGCACCCACCGATCCGGTCTCGGTGCTGGGGGTTCTCAAGAAGGAGAAGGTCGAAGCTGGCCTGCAGGCAACGGTCGCGGGCGAAAGCCTGTTCAATGACGGGGTCGGCATCGTGGTCTTCACGATCCTGCTGGGAGCGGCAGTCACGGGACAGGATTTCTCCTTGGCAGAGGGCGCGCGCCTTTTCGTGCTCGAAGCAGGAGGCGGCATGCTGGTGGGCCTGGTGTTCGGCTTCTTCGGCTTTCAGGCGATGCGCTCCATGGACGATTATGCCCTGGAAGTGACTATAACGCTTGCCGTGGTCATGGGCGGCTACGCGCTTTGTATGGCGCTTCACATCTCCGGTCCGCTGGCAATGGCAGCAGCCGGGCTGCTCATCGGCAATCACGGCGTGACCTATGCCATGAGCGACGTGACCCGCGATTACGTCATCAAGTTCTGGGAAGTCATCGACGAGCTGCTCAATTCGGTGCTGTTCCTGCTGATCGGGCTGGAAATGATCGCGCTGGTGCCCGGCGTGCCGCATGCATTGCTGGGGTTTGCGGCCATACCGATCACGCTGGCAGCGCGAGCGGCTGGCCTGAAATTGCTGAGCGGATTGCTGCCCGCCTCGCGCATGCATGGACCGGCGGCACTGGGCATCCTTTGGTGGGGAGGGCTGCGCGGCGGGATCTCGATCGCACTCGCACTCTCGCTTCCCCAGGGTCCGACCCGTGATCTGCTGCTCGCCGCCACCTTTGCCGCCGTGCTGTTCAGCGTACTTGTCCAGCGGGCGACATTGGGCCGCCTCATTGCGCGAAACACCGCGACGTCTTCCGAAGGGAAGCAAAGCTGAGCGTGTCTGGAGAGAAGTCGAAGGATCATGCGGCGACGAGTGCTCCCCACCCAATAGCGGACTCTACTCCAGCGGCACGCCCGGTTCGTTCTTGCTGGTCCGGATCGTCAGGCTCGTCTTGACGCTGGCCACATTGGGCGCCGGGGTCAGCTTGCTGGTCAGGAATTCCTGGAAGCTCTGCAAATCCTTGCTGACGATCTTGAGGATGAAATCGATCTCGCCGTTGAGCATGTGGACTTCGCGCACCTCGGGCAGATCGTGCATCGCCTGTTCGAACTCGCGCAGCGCGTCTTCGGCCTGGCTTTTCAGGCTGACCATGGCGAAAACCGTTATCGAGAAGCCGAGCCGCGAGGCGTCCAGTTCGGCGTGATAACCCTTGATCACGCCCGCTTCTTCCAGCGCGCGAACCCGGCGCAGGCAGGGCGGAGCGGTCAGCCCCACGCGGCTCGCCAGCTCGACATTCGTCATGCGGCCCTCGTCCTGCAATTGTGAGAGCAATTGCCGGTCGATCTCATCCAGATTTGCCATATCGACGCCCCTGTCGCAAACCAACGAATGTTCGCCCAAGCACGATCCTGCCTACGCAAAGCGCATGGAATCGCGCGAAAAGCTAAGAATCTTGTTTCTGCCAGCAATTGTCCCTCTTTGCAACGCGGGGCAACTTTCCGTTCAGTCTTTTCGTGGCATGATTATCGGTGCAGGCAGGCTTAGTCCCGCGCGCGCCCGCGCCCGACAGGCCCGAGCCCATCCGGAGTAGCGATGTATTTCGACGACCGCCTTGCCACAGTGCTGCGACACCGCGCCACGGGCGAGCGTGCGGCGCGTACGCAATATCGCCAGCTGCTCGACCTGCTTGGCGAGGGGCGCGAGGGACGGGACGAAAGCCTGGAGGCCGCGGCTTTCCTGCGGCTCGACGCGTTGAGCGAAATGGTCCCGATGCGCGAGCGCGCCCGCATCGTCGGCGAAAGTGGCGCACGCATCCGCAATGCCGCGCTCGTCCGCTGGTTCGGTGAGGCAGAACCCGATGTCGCGGCCGCGGCGCTCGCCCGCGCCAGCCTGCCTGCCGACGCATGGGCCGAGATCATCCCCGAACTGCCCGTCCGCGCGCGCGGCTTCCTGCGCCATCGCCGCGACTTGCCGCGCGCGGCGGTGGATATCCTTGACCGCCTGGGGGTGCGCGACCGGGCCTTGCCCGAACCGGAAATCTCACACGATCCCTTCAATCTGCCGCCAATCCCGCTGCCGCTCGAGCTCGAGATCGAAGATGCGATCGAAACTGGCGAGGAGCACGGGAGCAAGCGCGAGAGCCTGCCGCAACCGCCGGCACCCGACCCGGTCGCAGCGGCCCCGACCTACTCCGGCGCGCCGAAAGATCGCCGGATCGGGGAAATCGTCCGACGGATCGAAGCCTTCAGCAAGGCTCGCGGTGTCCGGGATGGCGAAACATTCGCGGCGGGCGATGCCCCCCACTTGCCGCTCGACGAGTATGATCGCGAGCCGCATCGCAAAGCGGTGCAGGCCTTTTCCTTCGGAACCGATACTAGAGGCAGGCTCGACTGGGCGGACGTCGAGGTGGCCCCGATGGTGCTGGGCTTCGACGTGGCACGCCTCCCGGGCGTGGCCGGGGCGACGAATGCACTCCCCTCAGCCTTCGCCAACCGCCAGCCGGTCCGCGAGGCGCAGGTCCGGCTCGACGGGGCACACAGCATTGCCGGAAGCTGGATCATCGATGCCTCGCCCCGTTTCGCACCGAACGATGGCAGGTTCACCGGATATCTGGGGCGGTTCAGGCGGCTGCGCGCAGAAAGCACGAGCTCCAACGCCTCGAGCGAAGCCGACCGCATCCGCCAGTTGCTCCACGAATTGCGCACGCCGGTCAACGCCATCCAGGGGTTTGCCGAAGTCATCCAGCAGCAGATATTCGGCGCCACGCCCCATGAATACCGCGCACTCGCCGCGTCGATCGCGGGCGATAGCGCACGCATGCTTGCCGGATTCGACGAGCTCGACCGGC
>JBBSMH010000070.1:0-8764 GCA_038233275.1 Sphingomonadales bacterium
ATCGTGTGGCGGACTCTTTTCGTCCCGTCATGGCTAACCCGGAATTAACCATATCGCGCTAACGCTTACCCCTTGACCGCGAGTCCGTTTGGACTCACCCTGTGGATAACTTCAGACGGGGGAAAGCAGGATGGGGGTCCTCGAGGCCGGAAAGACGCGCGCGAAGGCGCTCGAAACGGCGGTGGAATTGCCGCTGGGCCAGATCCTCGACGGCGATTGCGTCGCGGCGATGCGGCGCCTGCCGGACGCCAGCGTCGATCTCGTCTTCGCCGACCCGCCCTACAACCTCCAGCTCGGCGGCGTTCTCAACCGGCCCGACGGCAGCCATGTCGATGCCGTGACCGACGATTGGGACCGATTCGACAGCTTCCGGACTTACGACGATTTCACAAAGGCCTGGCTGGCGGAATGCAAGCGCGTTCTGAAACCCGACGGCGCGCTGTGGGTGATCGGCAGCTATCACAACATCTACCGCGTCGGCGCGATCCTGCAGGATCTCGGCTTCTGGATTCTCAACGACATCGTCTGGCGCAAGACCAACCCCATGCCCAATTTCCGCGGCACCCGCTTCACCAACGCGCATGAAACGCTGCTGTGGTGCAGCCAGGGCGAGAAGGCGAAATACCACTTCAACTACCGCGCGATGAAGACGCTCAACGACGAGCTGCAGATGCGCAGCGACTGGGTGCTGCCGATCTGTTCGGGCGGCGAGCGGCTGAAGGAGGGCGGGCACAAGGTCCACCCGACGCAGAAGCCCGAGGCGCTGCTCTACCGCGTTCTGCTCGCGACGACCGAGCGCGGCGACGTGGTGCTCGACCCCTTCTTCGGCACCGGCACCACCGGCGCGGTCGCCAAGCGGTTGGGGCGCCATTGGATCGGCTGCGAGCGCGAAGGCGCCTATCGCGAAGCGGCGCTGAAGCGGATCGCGAAAGAACTCCCCCTCGACGAAAGCGCGCTCACCACCATGCAGGCTGGCCGCAGGGCCCCCAAGGTCGCCTTCGGCGCGCTGGTCGAGAACGGTCTCGTTGCCCCTGGCACGCAGGTCTTCGACAAGCAGCGCCGCTGGATCGCAACGGTCCGCGCCGACGGATCGCTCGCGGTTGGGAAGCAGACCGGCAGCATCCACGGCCTCGGCAAGGACCTGCAAGGCGCCCCCAGCTGCAACGGCTGGACCTTCTGGCACTACGAGGCGGGCGGCCCAGGGAGCGGAGACATCAAACCCATCGACGCCGCGCGGCAGCTGTATCTGCTGGCGGTGGAGGATTGAGGATTAGCTGGCGCAAGGTCCGCTAGTGGGTGGGAAGCGGAATGAAGGCTTGTGGTAACGGCGGAGTAGAGAGCCGCCGTTCTACGGTGCCAGAACCGTTCGGTTTTGACACCAACTATTCGCCGACCTTCATGATGAGCCCGAGGGCGGAAGCGTGCGGAAGTTCGGGCTGCCGTGTCGCTCAGGCGCCGGGTATAAGGTCGTGAAACGCCCGTGCTATGGCGGCACGGTCGAAAGGTTTGGTGAGGATAAGTGTTCCGGGTGGGCAGGGGCTGCAAGCGTCCGGCGTGCCGGTGACGAAGATCACCGGAACAGGCCCCAGAGTGTCGAGGATAGTCGAGACGGCAAGAGGGCCGGTGCCTTCGCTAAGTGCAACGTCGGAGATGATGAGGTCGGGCTTTCGCACCAGCGCTTCGGTGACCGCCTCATCCTGGGAAGCAGCGAATGAGAATGAGGCCGCGCCTTCCTGTTCCAGCAGGGCTTCGAGGTCCATCGCCATCAGCGCCTCGTCCTCGATAATCAAAACATGACACACGCTGCGCTATTCTCCGGTTTGATCACCGTTTAGAACGCCGGATAAGGTGCTTAGTTTCGTTCTGACCAGTATTTCGTCTCCTTCACGCCGTTCAAGCATGGCCGCGTTTCGCTGGATCAGGAAATACGAGCTTGAGTTCGGTCCCCTTGACGGACGCCCAGGTTGTCTCCCCTTGAAGCTGACGTGCCAGTCCCCCGATGAGCTTCATGCCCGTTCCCGATCCATTAGCCGCGGTCGCGGGGGCCGTCGGTATGCCGCATCCGTCATCAGCGATGACAACCTGAATTCGGTTATCATCCAGTCGCTCTATGCGAAGCGAGATCGTGCCGCCCGCGGAACCGAAGGCATATTTGAGGCTGTTGGTCGCGAACTCGTTGATGATCAGGCCCAACGGCACGGCCCGGTCCGGACTAAGCTTGATGTCGTCGATATGGACGGTGAACTGGATCGCCCCGGCCTGATCGCCGTGGAGCTCGATAAGATGTTCCACGATCGTGTGGGCGTAGGAGCGCAGAGAGAGCATGCTGTTACCTTCAGCATAGACATGTTCATGCGCCAGCCGGAGGGTTTCAATACGATTCCCTACCAGCTCCAGTTCAGCGCGCGCCTCTTTTGACTTCGCGCTGCGCGCCCGCATTTGCACCAGGCTCGTGATCATGCCGATATTGTTCTTGATCCGGTGTTGCAGCTCGACCAGCATGCGCTTGTTCGCATCCAAAGCGACCGCGAGGTCGTGGCGCTTATGAAGCCGGTCGATCACCGGCCCTAGGACACCTGCATATATGCGCAGGAACTCGATATCCTGTTCCCCGAAATCGCGAGGGCTGACGCTGTCCACTTGTAGCAGACCATATGGCCTTTCATCGCGCGCTACGAAGATAGGCACGTTCACTAAAGCCTTTACCCCGTGATCGGCCAGGAACGGAGGCAATACGAACCGGTTCTCGGCGGATATGTCGGGCGTGACGACGGGCTTCGCCAGTTTGATAGCGTATGTTTCCGAGGACTTATCGTTCATCTCCAGGGTGGTTTCCCCCACGATGCCCGGACGCCAGCCGCAACCGGCCCTCACCAACACCGATTCTCCACCCGGCTGAATTTCCAAGACCTTGGCCAGATCGGTCCCCAACGCCTCTCCAACGAGCCGACAGGCCTCCTCCAGAACCTCCTGAAGGTTGCTGTTTCGAAGAGCGAACTCACTGAATTTGGCAAGGACGCGCTGGCGTTCGATTAACTTCTCACGGCTGACCATTCTGTTCCCTTTTTCAGACAAGCAGCCTTCGGCGACGGCCTTTCCCAATGTAATGCCAACACGTAGCCGTAAATCGATAGTGAAGAAACTATTCCAAGGCCGTAACCAAGGGGGTGTCACAACCGGTCAGTTTTGACACCAGCACTCGACCAACGCGTCACGGCGCTTGGCGCGTGTCAGAAGCCCGCTCATTATTGTCCGCGTCCAGACCCGGCAAACAGCTTTGGTCACGACGGGTTTTGGATCGTGAGCCGCTGGTCCTCTTTTGGCAATCGCTGCGTCTCCGCCAAAGGTCGCGAACTGGGTGGAAAACGGACTTCGCCGATGTGAAGACGCCGGTGGAAGGGCGCACATATAGCTTCGCACAACGGTTGCTACGTCGCCAAACAACAACACCCTTGCTCGGCGCCCTTCGGGAAACATTAACCCTAATCCAGCCTGCGTATGTCGAGCAATCCATATCGGTATGTTAGCGTTGATGGCGCTCGCTGAGCCGAATTGAGGACTCGACCTTCGCGACGCAGACGATGGTAGAGATAATGCCCACGCCATTCATCTGAGCCGCCATTTTCGGCATCGACTTGATCTGCGCACGCCGGTTCAATGGCGATGTAATCGACAGATAAACCGCCGACAAACGACGGATCGTTCGAAATGCTCTTACCGAGGCAGTGCATATAGGAAATGATCGGCGCTGGCACCGAAGCTTCAGCGGCTGCAAGCTCTGCCGCTTCCGCATCGATCAGGTCGAGGGCTCGGTCAAACTGGCGCCCAAGACGAAGCCAACTCCGCCGGTGCCACTTTTCGAATGAGACCTCGGCATCGCTCTCAATCGCCTTGCGAACTTCATCACAATCGGCTGCGCGGCTGGCCTTTGCCTCGAACACGCAGGCTCCATAAAGATAGGCATAGGGAATCCCGGCCTCAGTTAGGTTCAAATCACGAGCTACAGGCGTCCCCGCTGGCAAGCTGGCGCCAATCGTAATTGCAAGCCCAGTTGCAATCACACGAGCGAGATTGAATGCCACGGCCTTCTCCTGCTTTGGTCGAACTGCTAAGGCTTTCCGACATATACACTAGAATAACCCATTGCCAAAACTGGCCCTGCTTCGCCTTTATGTAATGCGGGGGCTTCATATTCATCCGCCAGTCCCACGCAACCAAACGTCCGCAAATGGGTCGGCACGAGAAATTCGGCTTCGGGCGAAATTTGGGCTGAAGTTGCCTGACCGGTCTTGGGGTCGTGGACGGCCACCGGGAACGGCTTGAACTGGGTGGAAATCTGACACTTACCTCGAAGCCGTTCATCGAAGTTATTTGTGCTAATATGCCATCGGCTCACCTAGTGCTTGCTCAGTTTTTCCGACTATTTAATCGCAGCATCGAGGAACTCGCCCACGCGTTTGAGCATGATGGCACGAGCCTGGCTGTGCTCAAGTTGATGATCGAGGCCTTCGAACTCGAGATAGTCGACTTGCTTATTCGCGCTTTCAAGCCTGTTGCGCATCAGCTTCGATTGACCGACCCCGACGTTCAGGTCCATCGTTCCGTGAACAAGCAGGACTGGTGCCTCGAACCGTTCTGCGTGTCGTGCTGGTGAGCCGGCCGAGACATGCGGGCCGCGGCCGATGAACCTGTCGGTGGTAAGCCGGTTGGTATAGCCGCGGCTCTCCTCGCGTAGGGTCTCCAGATCGGTAACTGGAGCTATCGCAACCACTGCTTTGTAAAGGTTTGGATCGAGAACCTGGGACTGGAGCGCAGCATATCCTCCATAGGACCAGCCGACGATCGTCAGCTTCTCCGGATCGGCGATCCCCTGCTTGACGAGCCAGCGGCCGGCGTCGTTTACATCACCTATCGCGGTTTCCCAGTCCTGAAACCCGTTCCGGCCGTACCAAGCTTCGCCGTATCCGGCGGAGCCGCGATAGTTCGGCTGCAGCACTGCGTAGCCGCGTGCGACAAAGAACTGGGCAAGCCAGTCAAAGCCCCATTCGTCGCGGGCCCCCGGCCCCCCGTGGGGCATGACAATTGCCTGAAGGTTTTTACCCGTGCTCCCCGGCGGCAGTGTTAGATAGCCGGGAATAACTGTGCCATCTGCAGCGGGGTATGCAACGGGCTCCACCGTACCCATTTCTCTTTCTGCAAGCGGCTCACGTAGAGGTAGCAACTCGGCGAGCCTCCGCGCTCCTTTGTCGTAAAGGTAGAGCGTCCCCGGATCTGTATCGCTCGACGCGATCAGGAGAATTTTGCTTTCGTCGTCATTGGTGTCGACAATTGAAACGAGTGGTTGACCAGGAAGGACCTGAGCCAAGCCGTTGGCCATTTTCTTGAGATCGGGATCGAAATATTCAACTATCCGGCGCTCGGTCGCGTAGCTTGCACCAACGACACGCCGCTGACGGCCGATCCGTATCAGCTCATCGACGTCCACATCGTCGCGAGCCATCAGACGTTCGCGCTTGCCCGAACCGTCGAGGGCTACAGAGTAGAGGGCGAGATAGCCGTTCTCAGTATCGAATCCGTATGCAAGGTTCTTCCCACTTTCGACGGCAACAGGAAAAAACCCGGCAGAGATACTACCACTCTGATCTACCCGGGAAAGTGCGTCCCATTTGTCTAGACCTGCCGGGCGATATAAATAGCGCAGTTCGGTCCCGTCGTAGCCGCTAGCGGCAATCTCGCGCACCGCCATTACACGGACTTTGCCGTGCTCGTCAGCGAGATAACCTACGGCTGCACGGTTTGGCGGCTCCACCGAGCGGCGGCGGCCGTTAGTCACGTCCACAGAGTCTACGCCAAGTCCCTCTTTATCGTTGAAGAGGCGCGTGTTTGAGCCGTCTTCCTTGATGTAATCACGGGTCATGAGAATCTTGTTCTCTTCCCCCTGGAGGTCGAGTGCGAGCCACGTGCCGCCGTCTTGAAGGGCCCCCATGGTCCGCCAGCTAGTCTTTGGTGTCAGGTGTGTGAGCTCCGTACCGTCCGACTTCAAAGCAATGATGCGGGTGAAGCCGAGTCGTAGCGCTCCGCCATCGGTGTAGCCGTATAGCCGGCAAACAATTCGCTCCTCGGTCGCCCAGCGGCAACGATCAATGCGTGCTTGCCCCTCATTCAGTGTGATCACACCCTGAGGAGCGGTGTTATTAGCAAGATCAACGACAACAATGGTCTCTTCAGACTTAGCACCGGGTTCGACATAAAGTAGTTTGTCGCCCGATGGTGATAGCGCCGGCGATAACAACGATTGGCGTGCACCGAATTCGGAAGCGGTCTTGGCGATATCTTCCGCATGCACCAGAGCAGGAAACACCGCGAGCGCCACGCCGGTAGCGTACAAAAACGATCTCATTTGAATTTCAGCCCCCCAAAAAACCATTGCTCGGTTAGTTTAACACGCCATCCGGCGTTTGGAAGCTGCTAATCTTACAACATGTTGAAGACAGTCCGTCCTCATAACCACGTTGATCAGGTCGCAACGTCCGCAAAGACGTCGTTAGCCGCCATTCAGCGGCATCTCTGATTTAGTCCGCGGTGCTGGAAGAAGAGGTGGCGAAGTCTGTCCTACATCCCAATCTCGCGCTAGGCGTTGCGAATGACCTCAATCCGCCACCTCACGCGCTACCACGACAGCACGCCATTCCGGCCCGAATTTTTCACCCCTGGACAGTGTAACATGTGGTCCATGTCTCACTGTATCATGGGCTGGGACGCGCGATGACCGAGCGCGTGTACATCCGTCCCGTCGGCTTCGCGCCCGATCCGCAATGCGAGCATGGCAATGCCATCCGGCTGGCGGGGGGGATGGCCTATGCAAGCCGCTTCGCGGTGATCTTGAGGCGGGAGGGCGAGGTGGTCGAACGCTGGCTCGCCTCTCCCGATACCATGGCCGAGGCGCTGGGGAGGCTGCCCGACGAGGTCGGCGCCGAGGCCGAGGCGCAGTGGGCGAATCTCACGCTCGCGCATCCGCCGCTCCAGCTGGGGCAGCGCACCGTGCCGCTCGACCAGCCGCAGGCGATGGGCGTTCTCAACGTCACCCCCGACAGTTTCAGCGACGGCGGCGCGCATGACAGCCCCGACGCCGCGCGCGAACACGCTGCGGCCATGGTGGAGGCGGGCGCCTCGATCATCGATGTCGGCGGGGAAAGCACGCGGCCCGGCGCCAAACCGCTATGGGAAGGCGACGAGATCGCGCGCGTGATCCCGGCGATCGAGGCCTGCGCCGCGATGGGCGCGGCGGTGAGTATCGACACGCGCAAGGCGGCGGTGATGGAAGCCGCGCTCGATGCGGGCGCGCATATGGTCAACGATGTCTCGGGCCTGCGACACGATCCGCGCAGCGCCGAGGTGATCGCGCGCGCCGGCTGCCCCGTGGTGCTGATGCACGCGCCGGGCAAGGGCGAGGACCTCCATGACGGCGGGGACTACGACAATGTGGTGTTCGATGTGTTCGACGCCCTGTGCGCTAGCCGCGACGCGGCGCTGAAAGCGGGGATAGAGCGCGCCAGCATCCTGCTCGACGTGGGACTCGGCTTCGGCAAGTCGCTCGCCGACAACACCGCGCTGATCAATGCCCTGCCCCTGTTCCACGCATTGGGCCATCCGCTGGTGCTGGGCGCGAGCCGCAAGCGGATGATCGGTGCGCTGTCTAACGAGGCACCGGCGGGCGAGCGCCTCGGCGGCAGCATCGCGCTCGCCGTGGCGGGAATGGGTGCGGGCGTGCAACTGCTGCGCATCCACGACGTCGCCGAAACGGTCCAGGCGCGCAATGTCTGGCGGGGCCTGCGCGATGCGGCGCTGACCGACTTTTCCGACCTTCCGGCCTGATGGCGAGGCTGACTTGCGCTTGTCATCGGCGCGTCGCATGAGTGGTGCCGAAATCGAAAAGGAAGCTCTCCGATGATCCGCCACGCCCTCGCCGCCAGCGCCGCTTTGGCCTTCGCAACTCCGCTCGCCGCGCAGGAAGTCACGATGTCGCCGGTCGAAGCGATGGCGGGCTATTACGATGCGCTCGCGGAACAGGTGACGCTGCCCGTCGCGCCTCCCGGGGTCCCGCTCGACGAGAGCATGACGCTGACCCATTTCGCCTTCGGCAGCTGCAACCACCAGTCGCGCGGCCAGCATATGTGGGCGCAGATCCTGGCGAAGAACCCGCAGCTGTTCATGTTGATCGGCGACAATGTCTATGGCGACACCAATTGGGACGGCGATGCGGGACTGGGTACGTTGCGCGCGGCCTATGCCGAACAATCCGCGCATCCCGAGTTCCAGGCCTTCCGCGCCGCCGTACCCATGCTCACCACCTGGGACGATCACGATTACGGCTTCAACGACGGCGGCGGCGATTTCGCCTTCAAGGGCTGGGCGGAGACGATCTACGAGACCTATTGGGGTGTAAGCGAGGCGGTGCGCGCGGGGCCGGGCATCTACGAGAGCCGGATGATCGGGCCCGAAGGCCGCCGCGTGCAGGTGATCCTGCTCGACACGCGCTATTTCCGGTCCGATCTCGCGCGCATGCCGTGGAGCGAGGATCGCCCGGTGCTGGGTCCCTATGTGCCCGAAGACAGCCCTAAGGCGACGATGCTCGGCGCGGCACAGTGGAAATGGCTCAAGGGCGAGCTCGCCAGGCCCGCCGATTTGCGCATCCTCGTCTCCTCGATCCAGATCATAACCGAGGCGCATGACTACGAGAGCTGGGAAAACATGCCTCGCGAGC
>JBBSMH010000071.1:0-8687 GCA_038233275.1 Sphingomonadales bacterium
GACATGCGCCAGATGCGCGTCAGGCTCGCGGAAGTATTCGTTGATGAATCGCGCCGCCGCCACCCCGGTCGCGAAGATGCCGACAAGCAGCCCGGGGCGGTAGCGTGCGCGCGTATACCAGAACAGCGGCAGCAGAATGGCGATGAGCAGCGCACCTTCGAGCGCCGCCTGGTAAAGCTGGCTGGGGTGGCGCGCCAGTTGGTCCGGATCGCTGGGGAAGACCATCGCCCAGGAAACATCGGTCGGCCGTCCGTAAAGCTCGCCGTTGACGAAATTGGCGAGCCGCCCGAACATCATCCCGAACGGCACGTTGACGGCAATGTAATCGCACGCTCGCAGCCAGTTGATCCCGCCGCGCCACGCAACCCAGCTGATCGCCGCCAGCACGCCCAGAACCCCGCCGTGAAAGCTCATGCCGCCGGTCCACAGCTTGAACAGCTTCACGCTGGTAAACAGCTCGGGCTGGTAGAACAGCGCATAGCCCAGCCGCCCGCCGAGCATGATGCCGAGTGTGCAATAGAAGAACAGATCGTCGACATGGCGTTGTGCCATCGGGCTGCCGGGGGTCTTTATCATCCGCGAAAGGTGCCAATAACCCAGGATGATGCCCGCCAGATAGGCGAGCGAATACCAGCGCAGCGTGAAGAAACCGAGATCGATGCCGGGCGTGAGGCCGAGCTCGGCCCACTGAATCGGTTCGGCGCCGCTGGCCGCGGCGAGTAGTGACAGCAAGGCGCAATCCCCTTAGAGAGCAGGGCCATAAGCCCCTCGATCCGGTCGCACCAGCAACCGGCGCGCGGGCGGCTTTTGGCATAGCGGGCGATTTGGGGAAAGCCCGCTGTTGGAGTGTGGGGCGATGCCCCGACAAGCGCGCGCCGATGGAGAGGAATTGAAGTCAAATGCCGACCGAACTCGACAGGACGCTCGATGCGATCATGGACAAGATCACCGCGCCCGACGCCCCGGCCGAGACGGTGACCTTCACTCGCAATGGCGTGGAAATGCCCGCGCTGAAAAACGCGCCGCCCAGCCTGGTCCATTACTTCTCGCATTATTGCAACGAACACCGCGAGGCCGATTTCCTGATCGATGGCGACATCCGCCTGAAATTCGGCGAGGTTTTCGACGCGGCACGCCATGTCGCCGCAGGGCTGGTCGCCGATCACGGCGTGGCGCGGGGCGACCGGGTGGCGCTGGCTGCCCGCAATTCGGCAAACTGGATCGTCGCCTATATGGGGATCCTGATGGCCGGTGGCTGTGCGACATTGCTCAACGGCTTTTCGACTGGCGAGGAACTGGCCGATCAGATCGGACTTGTGGGTGCAAAACTCGTGCTCGCCGACGACCAGCGCGCCGATCGCCTCGGCGGCGTGTCGCACGGCGCGACGATCGTCGAAATCCAGCACGACGCGTCTCCCGCCGAGGGATTGGTAAATGTCTGGCGCGATCCTTCTGCGATCGATCTGCCACAGATAGGGCCGGACGATCTGGCGACGATCCTCTACACCTCCGGTTCCACCGGTCGTTCGAAGGGCGCCTATTCGGACCACCGCGGCGTGGTTCACGGCGCGATGAGCTACGCGCTGCAGACGTTGATGGCGTTTCACTATCTCGATTCGGCGGGGAATGCACCGACCAGCCAGGCTTGTGCGCTACTCGCCGTGCCCTTGTTCCACGTCACCGGCGAGGTGCCGCTGTTCCTTCAGAGCTTCGCCACCGGACGCAAGCTGGTGTTGATGCCGCGCTGGGACGCCTATGAAGCGATGCGGCTGATCGAGAAGGAAAAGGTCAGCTATTTTGCCGGCGTGCCTTTGATGACCTACGAAATGGCGACCCATCCCGAGCGGGAGAAGTTCGACCTGTCGAGTTGCACCGGTATGGCTGCGGGCGGCGCGCCGAGGCCCGTCGAACATGTCACGACCATCAAAGAGGCTTTTCCGCATGGCTTCCCGCTGCTCGGCTATGGCCTGACCGAAACCAACGCCGTAGGTTGCGGCAACTTCAACGAGAATTATCTCGCCAAGCCCGCCAGCACCGGCAAGCCCAGCCGCCCGCTGGTCGATCTTGCGATCCTGGACAATGACGGCAAGCGATTGCCGCAGGGCGAAACCGGCGAGGTCTGCATCCGGACCGTGTGCAATTTCCTCGGCTACTGGAACAACGAGGAGGCGAGCAGGGAGGCCTTCACCAAGGACATGTATTTCCGCACCGGCGATCTGGGGCGGGTGGACGAGGACGGCTACCTCTTCATCGTCGACCGCAAGAAGGACATCATCATCCGTGGCGGGGAGAACATCACCTGCATCGAGGTCGAGGACGCGATCTATTCGCACCCGGACGTTGCCGAATGTTCGGTCTTCGGCCTGCCCGACGAACGCTACGGTGAGATTCCTGCGGCGGTGTTTTATCCGCAGGCCGGCGCGGGTCTGAGTGCGGAAGAATTGCGCGATTACCTCAAGGATCGGATAGCTCCGTTCAAGCAGCCCGTGCATATCTGGGAGGCGGGGGAGAGCCTTCCCCGGCTGGGAACTCAGAAAATCGACAAGCGCAGCGTGCGCGAGGCTTATGCGAAAGATTTCATAGGGACGTGAGCGCGATCCGCCTTCCCAGGCAACGCGCCATCATCCACCGGCGCCGGCTCGCCGAAGATGTCGAGACGCTCTACGCCCGGAAAGGTCACGAGGCGCGTCCCCAAATCGTGGAGGCGCTCAAGAGCGCGCTCGAGAAAGGGCGCCGCGAACTCGCCCGGCGGCTCGAGCTAAAGCCTTCTGCCGGGCACGAGCACGCCGCAGGGCACGCTTTCCTGATCGACCAGCTGGTGCGGGTGATCTTCGATCATGCGACCACCCACCTCCATCCCACTGCCAATCCTGCGCCGACGGAGCGGATCGCAATCATAGCGGTGGGAGGATACGGGCGCTCCGAGATGGCCCCGCACTCGGATATCGACATCGCCTTCCTGACGGCGGAGCGCGATGCGCCTTGGTGCGAACAGGTGATCGAGGCGATGCTCTACCTGCTGTGGGACCTGGGCCTCAAAATCGGCCATTCGATCCGCACGATCGACGATGGCCTGCGCCTGGCGAAAGAGGATCTCACTGTCCGTACCGCAATGCTCGAAGGCCGCTATGTCTGGGGCGACGAAGCGCTCTATGACGAGAGTGCGCGCCGGTTCCGGGCGGAGGTGGTTCGCGGAACCGAGCGGCAGTTCGTGGTCGAGAAGCTCGCCGAGCGCAACGCGCGGCACAAGCGGATGGGGGACAGCCGCTATGTCGTCGAACCGAACATCAAGGATGGCAAGGGGGGCCTGCGCGACCTCCAGACGCTCTATTGGATCGGCAAATATATCCACAAGGTGGCGGTTGCGGCCGAGCTCGTCGACGTGGGCCTTTTCAGCGCCTCCGAATACGCCGGCTTCCGCCGCGCCGAGTGGTTTCTGCTGGCGGTACGCGCGCACCTGCACACCCTTACCGGGCGGGCCGAGGACCGGCTGACCTTCGATTTCCAGCGCCAGATCGCCGAGCGGATGAATTACGCCGACCGACCGGGAAAACCGGCGGTCGAACGCTTCATGCAGATGTATTTTCTCCAAGCGAAGCGCGTCGGCAGCCTGACCGGCGTGTTCCTCGCCCATATCGATGGCGAATTCGCCGAAAAGAGCCAGCGCGGCGGCTTTTTTGCGGGGTTCAAGTCGAAGCCGCGCCTGCTCAAGGGTTACAGGGTCCACGGCGGGCGTATCGCCGCGTCGTCCGACGACTGGTTCCGCAAGGACCCGCTGCGGCTGCTCGAGATATTCCAACTGGCCGAGGCCGAGGAGCTCGAGATCCACCCGGAGACCATGCGGCAGGCCAATCGCGACGCTACGCTGATCGACCACGACATTCGGCACGATGCGCGCGCCAATGCGCTGTTCCTCGAACTGCTGACCGGGCGCAACGACCCGGAAAAAGTGCTGCGCTGGATGAACGAGGCGGGAGTTTTCGGCCGCTTTGTTCCCGATTTCGGCCGCGTAGTCGCGCAGATGCAATTCGACATGTACCACCATTACACGGTGGACGAGCACACCATCCGCGCGATCGGTTTCTTGAGCGCCATCGAGAAGGGATTGCTGGCGGACGATCATCCGCGATCCACCAGGCTGATCCATCGCGTGTCGAGCCGCCGGGTCGCCTATGTCGCGGTATTGCTGCACGATATCGCCAAGGGCCGCGGAGGCGACCATTCGGTACTGGGGGCTGAAGTGGCCGAGGAATTGTGCCCGCGCCTGGGGCTCACGGCGAGCGAGACCGATCTGGTCGCCTGGCTGGTGCGCGAGCACTTGCTGATGAGCGCCACCGCCTTCAAGCGCGACCTGACCGATCCCAAGACGATCGAGGATTTCGTCGGCAAGGTGCAGAGCCTCGAGCGCTTGCGGCATCTGACGATCCTCACCGCGGTGGATATCCGCGCGGTTGGGCCGGGGGTATGGAACAGCTGGAAAGGCCAGCTGCTGGGCGAGCTCTACGACATCGCCGCGGAGCGACTGCGACTGGGGCACATGAGGCACGGCCGCATCGAACGGGTTGCCGCGCGGCAAGAGAAGGTGGCGGAGCTCCTGGGCGAGCAGGCGGACCTGGTCGAGCGCTATGGCGAAACTCTGGGCGATGCCTACTGGATTGCCGAGCCCGAAGACATCGCCGCGCTCAATTTGTCGCATTTCGCCGAGGCGCATGAGAAAGGCCGCGATCTGTCGGTCCATTGCCAGTTTCACGACGAGCGCGGGGCGACGCTGGTGACCGTGATCGCCGCCGATCATCCCGGCCTGTTCTATCGCATCGCGGGCGGAATTCACCTCGCCGGCGCAAACATCATCGACGCGCGAATCCACACCACGCGCGACGGCTGGGCGCTCGACAATTTTCTCGTCCAGGACCCGCACGGGCGCCCCTTCATGGAGCCCGAGCAGTTGAAACGTATCGAGACATCGATCTCCGACGCGCTCGCGGGCCGGATCGATCTCGTACCGCGCCTCGCGCAGCGACCCTTGCCGCACCGCCGGTCCAAGGCCTTCACCGTCGCGCCGCGTGTCGTCTTCGACAACAAGGCCTCGAACCGCTTCACCGTGATCGAAGTCAATGCGCGGGACCGCCCGGCGCTGCTCAACCGCCTGGCGCGCACCTTGTTCGAGGCTGGGCTGGTGGTCCATTCGGCGCATATCACCGCCTATGGGGAGCGCGCTGCGGACACCTTCTACGTCACCGATGTAACCGGCGGAAAAATCACCGGAGAAGACCGGCTGTCGCGGCTCGACAAGGCGCTGGTCGAAGCGGCGAGTGATGCATTACAGGCACGGTTGGAAGACGCCTGAACGTTATTCGTCGGTAGAATATTGCGTAAATGCCACATGACTCTATTGGATTGGCACAAGTTGGACAGAGAGGGACCTAATCATGAAAACCCGTTTCGCTTCGCTTAGCGTACTCGCCATGCTCGGGGCCGGCGCCGCACTGGCGCCGCAGTCCGCGCTCGCCCAGGATGCGGTCGAGACGCAGGATGCCGACGACAACGACCTGCTCGACAACGCCGATGTCGACCAGGGCGCGCCGGTCATCGTCGTCACCGCACAGGGCCGCCGTCAGACGCTCTCCGACGTTCCACTTTCGGTTAACGCGGTGTCCGCCGAAACGCTGCAGAACTCCGGCACAAACGACATCCGCGAGCTGACCCAGGTGGCGCCGTCGCTTCTCGTCTCCTCGACAGGTAACGAAGCCAACGGTTCGGCGCGTATTCGCGGTATCGGCACGGTCGGTGACAACCCGGGCCTGGAAAGCTCGGTCGCGGTGTTCGTCGATGGGGTCTATCGCTCGCGCTCGGGCAACGCCCTGTCCGAGCTCGGTCCACTCGACCGCATCGAGGTCCTACGCGGCCCGCAAGGCACGCTGGGCGGGCGCAACGCCTCGGCCGGCCTGATCAGCATCTACACTGCGCCGCCCGAGTTCGACTTCAGCGCGCACGGCTCCTTCACCTATGGCAATTACGACGCGATCCGTATCGAGGGCGGCGTCAACGCACCGGTGGGCGAAACCTTTGCCGCGCGCATCGACGGGGTCTATTTCCAGCGCGACGGCTTCTACAACGACGTCACCAACGGCCTCGATGTCAACGACCGCGACCGTTACCTGGTCCGCGCGCAGGGCCTGTTCGAACCGAACGAGGAGATCAGCTTCCGCCTCGTCGCCGATTATTCCAAGAAGGACGAAGCCTGCTGCGCTGCGACCTTCGTGCAGCCCGACTTCGCGCAGTTCGCCCGCGTTTCTCCCGGTCTCAATCCGTTTACGAGGCCCGTCGGCGCCGCGCCCGCGCTGACCAGCACCGCCAATCCGATCATTCCGATCCTGCTCGGCCTGGGACAGGATCCGCGCGCGCTGAGCCAGTCGACCTTCAACCGCGACATCTATCCCACGGCCGGCCGCAGCTACCAGGGCGAGACCGAGGATTACGGCGTCTCGGGCGAGCTGAACTGGGAATTGGGCGCCGTCAACCTCACCTCGATCACCGCCTATCGCGAATATTCCAACACCCAGGCTTCCGACACCGACTACACCACGGTCGATATCCTCTTTCGCGCACCGGGCCCCAACGCGGGTGCGCGCGAGTTCGGAACCTTCACTCAGGAAGTCCGCCTCAACGGCACCGCCTTCGGCGACCGCCTGGACTGGCTGGTCGGCGCCTATTTTGCCAACGAAGACCTGCAGGTTCGCGACAATCTGCGCTTCGGTACGCAATACGGTACATTCGTGAGCTGCCGCATCGCGCTGGCGATCAACCCCGCTCTCGCCAACCCGGCGGCGCAGGACTGCCTCGGTCCGTTCGGACGCGGCGCGTTACGAGCCGCGAACGGGGGCGCCGGCGCCTTCGGTGCGGCGACGCCCCTTGTTCTGGCGGGCATCACCAACCTCTCCAACGTGAACGACCTCGGCGGCACGGGCGATGTCTACAATCAGAACAGCAAGAACTTCGCGCTGTTCACCCACAACATCATCGAGCTGACCGATCGCCTCGATCTGACCCTCGGGCTTCGTTACACCAACGAGACCAAGGATTTCGACGCGACGTTCTCCAACGACAACACGATCTGTCCGCAGAACCGGGCGCTGCTTTCGCCGCTGCTCGCGGGTCCGCTGGCGGGCCTCGCCGGGGGCCTGATCGCGCTGTCGTGCCAAGGCAACTCGACCTCCGAGCTCGACGGAGTCTCGATTGCCGACACCCGCGACGAGGACGAATTCGCCGGCACGGCGATCCTCAGCTGGAAGCCGGTCGATGACGTGCTCCTCTACGCCTCCTATTCGCGCGGCTATAAGGCGGGCGGGTTCAACCTCGACCGTTCGGCGCTGGGCAATCCGGTGACCTTCAACGTGGCCAACGTTGATCCGGCAACTCTGCAGTTCGCGGAGGAGACGGTCGATGCCTATGAGATCGGTTTCAAATATGCCGACCGGAATTGGGGGGTCAGCCTCGCCGCCTTCCGTCAGGAGTTCAGCAACTTCCAGCTGAACACCTTCAACGGCTCGGTCTTCCTGGTGCAGAACGTCAATGGCTGCAGCGAAGATCTGGGCGGTGCGGACAGAGACGCGAGCGCCACGACCGGCGCCTGCGCGCCGGAGGACGTCGGCCCCGGGGTTGTCGCGCAGGGCTTCGAATTCGAAGCCGCTCTCACCCCGACGCGCAACGTCAGCATGACGCTTGGCGTGACTCACGCAGACACCAGCTACAAAGACGATCTGGTCGGCAATGATTCGGGGGCTCCGCTCGACCCGGCGCTGCGCCTTCTGCCCGGTGATAATCTGTCCAACGCGCCCTCCTGGGTGGGAACCACATCCTTGACTTGGACGCCCGACATCGGCGCCAGCGGAATGAAGGGGCTGTTCTTCGTCAACGCCCGCATGAGCGGCGATTACAACACCGGCTCCGACCTGCTGTATGGCAAGGAACAGGATTCCTACGTGATCGTGAACGGCCGCGTGGGCCTGACCAATATCGCCGACGTGTTTTCGGTCGAAGCCTGGGTCCAGAACGCCTTTGACACCGATTATACGCAGGTGGCGTTCAACACGCCGTTCGTAGCCCCGCAGCAGACTTATTCGGCCTTCCTCGCCGAACCGCGGACTTACGGGATCACCGTGCGCGCCCGCTACTGATCGGCCGGTCAACCGGGCAAGGAAAAGGGGCGCCCGCTTCGGTGCCCCTTTTTTCTGCGCTGACGGTAGGCTCTTCGAGCCAGCTTCGCTCCCACTGCTTGAGCGCGGTGCGCTTTTCTCTGCGCTAACGCTTCGCTGCTTGAGCGAGTCCCTGTTTGCGCTAACGCTTCGCTGCTTGAGCGAGTCCCTGTTTGCGCTAACGCTTCGCTGCTTGAGCGCTGGTGCGCTTGCCGAACAGCGCGGTGCCCACGCGCACATGCGTCGCGCCCAGCATGATCGCGGTCTCGTAATCGCCGCTCATGCCCATGCTGCGCCCGTTCAGCCCGTGATCGCGCGCGAGCTTGTCGAGCAGCGCGAAGAACGGCGCGGGCTCGATATCGAATGGGGGCAGGCACATCAGGCCGATCACCGGGATTTCCGCTTCGCGCGCCCGGACGAGCAGCGCGGCTAGTTCGGCTACCGGACAGCCGCCCTTTTGCGGCTCATCGCCGACATCGACCTGCACGAAAC